>NZ_VOGZ02000010.1:0-123649 GCF_008033395.2 Flavobacterium sp. XN-5 | reverse complement strand
CGACTAACTAATATATATGCTTAATTTTTGCTGCTCCACAGGTTTTCGTGTTGATCCATAAATATTAGTTAGCCTAAAAAGAAAAAATTCTACGATAGATGAGACAAACGGCTGAGGGCACAACAGCTGTTGGGGCATTTATCAAGATAGTGATGACAATATGTGGTTTACAAGTTACGGCGGAGGAGTAATCAAATCTCTGCTATTCTGATTAACATGGTGGTTTATTTCGCTTGTAGTTTTATTTGCTGCAATTATTGTTTTTTATATAATTATGCGAAAAAAAGCAATAGCCAAAGAGAAAGCTAATAAGGAGAAACAAATATTAGAAGCTAGATACGAAGCCTTATCATACTAGATGAATCCACATTTTATTTGTAATGCCTTAAATTCAGTTCAAGATTATGTAGTGGTAAATGACGAGCGAAATTCTTCTTTTTACATGAGTGAATTTTCGGTATTAATGCGAAAAATTTTAAAGAAATAACCTAAACAAACCATAACAATTGAAGAGGAATAGCCTATTTAGATCGCTATATTTTTATCGAAAACATGCGATTTAAAGAACGTATATAAGTAGAGTCCTAAATTACCCCTTCAATTGACGACACTGTTATAGCAATTCCTCCCATGCTAGTCCAACCTTTCGTGGAAAATTTTTTTGTACACGCTTTTGATGAATCCCATCCTTCTCCAAAACTTAAGATATCCTTTGAAATAGTAGCCGATCGAGTTTTAGTATGTAAAATCATTGATAATTGAAAAGGTTTGAATAGACATAAACAATGTAAATTTCATGTGTTAAGAGGAATCGCCTTAGCTCGTGAGCGAATCGTTTTATTGCAACCGTTAAATATGTAGACCCTATTCAAATTGACTTTACTGAAATTGATGGAACAACTGTAACGATTAGATTTTTTGTTTAAAAATAATACTACTGTCTCGTTAAGAAACAGTAGTATCACTTTCAATTTGTATTAATTAGTGATTCTATTTTTCATAAATACCTATTTCCATTTTTCCTTTGGTATCGATGAAAGCTCTATACATCCCAGCAGTGTTGAACTCCATAGATATATTTCCGTCTTTATCCATAGCTACAATTCCACCGTCGCCGCCTAATTTTGTAAGTTTTCTTTGGATAACTTCTTCTGAAGCTTTTTCAAGAGATAGTCCTTTGTACTCCATGAGAGCTGAAATATCATAAGCGACCACGTTACGGATAAAAAACTCACCCCAGCCTGTAGCAGAGACAGCACAGGTATTATTGTTGGCATAAGTTCCTGCACCAATAATAGGTGTATCTCCCACGCGTCCCCATTTTTTATTTGTCATTCCTCCTGTAGATGTTCCAGCAGCGAGATTTCCGTTTTTGTCTAATGCGACACAGCCCACAGTCCCAAATTTATTGTCTTTTATGAAAGGGTCATAAAAAGAAGTTCCTCCCGAATGATCGAGTTCGATTCTATCTTTTTCTTGTGCTTTTAATAAGGATTTGTACCTGTTTTCAGTATAGAAGTAAGCGGGGTTTACAAGTTCTAAACCATTTTCTTTCGCGAAAAACTCAGCACCTTCTCTTACTAACATTACATGTTCCGATTTTTCCATGACTGCTCTTGCCAGGTTTATTGGATTTTTGACCGTAGTCACTCCAGCAATAGCGCCTGCTTTTAATGTTTTTCCGTCCATTATCGAAGCGTCGAGTTCGTTCTTACCTTCATTTGTAAATACAGCACCTTTACCAGCATTAAATAGAGGAGAATTCTCCATGATGTTTATGGTTTTTTCCACGGCGTCCAAGCTTGAACCTCCATTTCGTAGTATTTCATGCCCCACTTTTATCGCTTCTTCGAGAGTAGCTTTGTATTGCGCTTCCATTTCTGGAGACATGTTTTTTCGCAATATCGTTCCAGCTCCGCCATGAATTGCAATGGCGAATTTTTCTCCAGTGTTTATTCTCGTTGTACTTTTCAAGTTTTTACATTGCACGAATGTGAAAATGATTAGAACTGAGATTATGTATTTTTTCATTTTTTTTGTTATTTTTTTCTGAATTTAGAGAGTGCTAAAATTTATAATAATTAATAAGATGAAGGATAAAAAATCTTCTTCTGAATGTGCGCTTAAATGCCTATTCAATTCTCTAAAAATTGTATTAAAATTTCTTATAATAGTTACATATTTCTTTGATGGGACATTCAGGACATTTTGGAGCGGGGCGACAAGTTTCTCTTCCTAAAAATGAAAGTGACATGCCAATTTCTCCCCAAATATTCTGCGGGAGGACTTTTAGCAATTGTTTTTCTACTTTAATACCATCTTTTGTCTCAGAAATTAATCCAATTCTGGGTGCAACACGAATTACATGTAAATCTGCAATTATCCCAGTTGCAGGGACTTTTGATTCTCTCAAAATTACATTGGCTGATTTTCGGCCGATGCCTTTTAGAGCAATCAATCCATCCATTTTGAGTGGGATATTCTCGTCTTTTTGAATTGTTTTTGCAATTTCTAATAACCAGTTTGCTTTGGTGACAAAGTTTCTAACCATAGAGATATAGGGAAATAAGGCATCTACATTCGAAACGGCTATACTTTCTATATTTGGATACACCTCAAATAGGGCTGGAGCAATTTTATTAATATTGGCATCAGAATCTTGGGCCGATAAAACAACCATTACCAAAAGCTGATATAAGTTTTGATATTCTAACGGATGTTTTCTTCCTTTATATTTCGTCAGAATAGGTTCTAATTTTTGTACCCAATGATTTGAATTTTCGAATAAATCTATAGTCATTATTCTTTGAAGTCTATTGACACTGAGTTCACACAATAGCGTTGTCCAGTAGCAGTGGGACCGTCATTGAATAAATGTCCCAAATGACTGCCACAATTAGCACAAACTATTTCTGTACGTATCATACCATGCGTTTTATCCAGAATATATTTAACTTTTCCAGGAATTGAATCATCAAAAGAGGGCCATCCGCAGTGAGCATCAAACTTTGAATTGCTTTCAAATAATGGCTCGGAACAAGCACCACAACAGTAAGTTCCTTCTTCATAGTGTAAATTGTAAGCGCCAGTGTGTGGACGTTCAGTTCCTTTTTCACGAAGAACATGGTATCTTTCTTCTCCCAATTCTTCTTTCCATTGGGCTTCTGATTTTTCTAAAGGATATTTCATTGCTTTTATTTTTATTGGATTAATAATTAACCTTTGGTTACAAATTGAACTGTTCTTTTAACGACATCAGAATCTCCTAAAATTTTTCGGTGACCCAAGTTTTTAGTTAGTATTAGCTCTCCGTTTTTAAGATGTTTATGAATATGTATCCCCGCTTTTACTGGAACTTCAGGATCATCGTTATCATGAATTACTAAAATTGGTATTTCAATGTCTTTGGCTGCTTGATAGGCAGAGTAATCATTCATTTTTCCGCCATATTTTTTTTCG
The DNA here is from genome assembly GCF_008033395.2 of Flavobacterium sp. XN-5. Taxonomy (NCBI): domain Bacteria; kingdom Pseudomonadati; phylum Bacteroidota; class Flavobacteriia; order Flavobacteriales; family Flavobacteriaceae; genus Flavobacterium; species Flavobacterium sp. XN-5. Next base: position 120,190 of record NZ_VOGZ02000010.1, on the reverse strand, counting down.
AAATGTAGTCTTAAACTAGTTGCATAACATGGTTTGAGCTCTAATTTAGCAATAAAATCTTCAATTATATCTTGAACGATATCTCCACTTCCTATAATTACCGCGGTATTTAATTTGAGGCCGTCTTTTAATGCATTTAGTACTGACATTCCGCCTAGAGAATGGCCCACAGCTGATTCAAAAGGACCGTACTGTTTGTCGATTTCTAAAATTGTGGCGATAAATTCAGTCATGATCGTTTGGTTTCCTGGTGATTTGCCATGTGCGGGTGCATCAAAACTAACGGTAGAATAGCCGGACTTTACAAATGCATCCGCTATTTTTACTAATTGTGTTCCTCTTCCTGACCAACCGTGAACCAGTAATACTTTCTTATCATTTTGACCATATTGGTAAACATTCACCGCTTTATTTATAGATGGAATTGCAAGCATTTTTTGTTTGCTTTTTTGATCCATTTCAAACTCCCTCTTCGGCATCTTATGTTTTATTGGTGTTGTAAACAATTTAGCCGCGAACAATAACGTAAGTTTAGGCGAAATAAAAGAGATTAATTTACTAGCAAATAGAATAGGCCTAGGGATTTTTAATGATTGTGTGTGAATGGAGGATATTTTTGTCATATCGATAAATTTTTAAGACGGCTTTTATTTTATAAAATTTTTACTAAATTTAGAAAAACATAAAAGTAATATATTTAATAAAGTTTCAGTGACTATTTTAAGTATTTACATGGCAGAACGAATAGTCTTAATAAAAAAAACGGCTATTTCGTGCTTAGACATCACTCGAAAATAACTAAATTTAGTAAATGGAAATATTTCATATTAGCGCAGAGTGTTATCCTGTAGCAAAAGTAGGAGGTTTAGCTGATGTTGTAGGAGCATTACCAAAATATCAAAGTAAAGCTGGTCACCAGGCTAGAGTTGTTGTTCCTTATTATGACACCAAATTTAAAAAAGAAAATAAATTTGAATGCGTTCATTGGGGTTTTGTAAAATTGGGAAAATTCAATTTTTCCTATAATGTACTTAAGGAAACAACCGATAAACTTGGGTTTGAATTATACCTTGTTGAAATTCCAGAATTATTCGATAGAAAGGAAGTATATGGACATGAGGATGATATTGAACGCTTTTTATCTTTTCAAATAGCCACTTTAGATTGGATTATTGGAAGAGATTCAATGCCAGATGTAATTAACTGTCATGATCATCATACCGCTTTAATTCCGTTTATGATGTTGTATTGTGACAAGTACATAAAATTACAAAAGACACCTTCGATGATTACGATTCATAATGGATTGTATCAAGGGCAATTTGGATTTGATAAGCTCCATTATTTACCAGAATTTGATTTGTCCCACGTGAATGTTTTAGAATGGGATAACTGTATCAATTCATTGGCTGTGGGTATAAAGTGCGCTTGGGCTGTGACGACAGTTTCACCTAATTATTTAAATGAGATTAATTTTTCAGCAAATGGATTGGAGTCGCTATTTAAAATGGTACGTTATAAGTCAAGAGGTATACTTAACGGTATCGATACTGAAGTATGGGATCCATCCAAGGATAAAATGTTAAAAACAAATTATTCGGTTGCTAATTTTGAAAAAGGCAAACAACAGAATAAAGAGACTTTATGTGCTTTGTTTAATTTAGATCCCACGAAACCACTTTTTAGTTTTATAGGACGATTATTAGAAGAAAAAGGAGGAGATTTATTACCACAGGCATCCGCACTGGCATTGTCTAATAACTATAAAGAGATCAATATTCTTATTTTAGGTTCTGGAAATCAACAGATAGAAGAGCAATTGAATAGTTTATTGGTAGATTATAAAGGAAACTACAATACATTTATTGGCTACAACGAAGAATTAGCACATTTAATTTATGCAGGAGCTGATTTCCTATTAATGCCATCCCGAGTGGAACCATGCGGATTAAACCAAATGTATTCTCTGAGATACGGCACAATTCCTATTGTGAGAAGAACAGGAGGTTTGAAAGACACCGTAATAGACTTTGGAGATAACGGTAACGGTATCTGTCATGATCAAGCTTCAGTGGGAGATATTTGCTACTCGATCGAAAGGGCAATACACTTGTATAGCGATAAACAACAGTTAAACGCGATTAGGAAAGTAGGAATGAGCACAGATCATTCATGGGAAAAAGCATGTCAAGAATATATAGAAATGTATAATTTAATCATTAAAAAAGGATGAAATCTAACAAGAAAAATGTTATTGCTATAATTTTAGGAGGAGGTCAAGGATCACGACTATATCCATTGACTGTAAGTAGATCTAAGCCTGCAGTACCAATAGGAGGGAAATACAGATTAGTGGATATTCCTATTTCAAATTGTATGAATTCAGATATATTTAGAATGTTTGTATTAACACAGTTTAATTCAGCTTCTTTAAATGCACATATCAAAAACACTTATAACTTTAGTGTTTTTAGCCATGCTTTTGTCGATATCTTGGCGGCTGAACAAACTCCTGATAATCCAACTTGGTTTCAAGGAACATCAGATGCGGTGAGACAATGTATGCCTCATTTTTTAAACCATGATTTTGATTATGCACTTATCCTTTCGGGGGATCAATTGTATCAAATGGATTTCAACGATATGATCGAAGAACATATCAAACATGAAGCTGATATTACAATTGCTACTTTACCGGTTAATGCTAAGGACGCTCCGGAATTTGGTATTTTAAAAACAAATGACCAGAGCTGTATCGAATCATTTATTGAAAAACCAGCTAAGGAACTTTTACCAGACTGGAAGTCGGATGTAAGTGAGCAAATGAAGAGTGAAGGAAAGGACTATTTAGCTTCAATGGGTATTTATATCTTTAATCGAAAGCTATTAATCGAATTAATGGCTAATCCTGATACTAAGGATTTTGGTAAAGAAATTATCCCACAAGCAGTAGGGAATAAAAAAATTCTAAGTTACCAGTATGAAGGCTATTGGACAGATATTGGAAATATTGACTCTTTTTTTGAAGCTAATATTGGCTTGACAGACGATGTGCCAAAATTCAATTTATTCGATAAGGATAATAAAATTTACACTAGACCTCGTTTATTACCTCCATCTAAATTTAAAAATACACTGATCGATAAATCCTTGATATCTGAAGGTTGTATCTTGAATGCAAAAGAAATAAAACAATCGGTGATAGGTATTCGATCAAGAATAGGAGAAGGTACAATTATCGAAAATTGTTATGTGATGGGTAATGATTTATACCAGAGCATCGATGATATGAATGAAGACATAAAAAACAATAAAAATTTAGTTGGTATAGGTGAAAGGTGTTTTATTAGTCATGCTTTGGTAGATAAAAATTGCCGAATAGGTAATGATGTTTATATCAAGGGCGGCAGTCATTTAGAAGACGTTTCGCATGAATTGTATGCCATAAAAGATGGAATAGTTGTGATTAAAAAAGGAGCAGTAATACCTGATAATTATAAAATTGGTTAAACATTTACTGCATTTTTTAAAATTTTAATATTCTAATTATTTTAAATAGTTAGAATCATACTAATACTATATGAGTAAAGTTATCACGCATTCTCTTTTTACTGATTTTGACATCGACTTATTCAAAGCTGGAAAACATTACAGACTATATGATAAACTTGGTGCACATCTGATCGAATTAGACGGTGTAAAAGGAGTTTATTTTGCCGTTTGGGCTCCAAGCGCCCATGCTGTATCTGTTGTTGGAGATTTTAATTTTTGGACGCAAGGAGAACATCTTTTACAAGTAAGATGGGATTCCTCTGGTATCTGGGAAGGTTTTATTCCAAATGTTGAAAAAGGTACTACATACAAATATAAAATACAGTCAAATAACAACGGAATTGTTACTGAAAAAGCAGATCCGTTTGCTTTCTATTGCGAAAAGCCGCCGCATACCGCATCTGTAGTTTGGGATCTAGATTATAAATGGGATGATACAAAGTGGATGAAAAATCGTCAGGATCATAATGGACTTGACAAACCATATTCTGTTTATGAAGTTCATTTAGGATCTTGGAAACGCCATGCAGAAGACAATCGGTTTTTGACATATCTCGAATTTGCAGATGATTTAGTTGCTTATGTAAAAGAAACTGGATTTACGCATGTAGAATTTATGCCTATTATGGAATATCCATACGATCCTTCGTGGGGATATCAGCTCGTAGGGTATTTTGCGCCTACATCTCGCTTTGGCACGCCACAAGAATTTATGGTTCTCGTAGATAAATTGCATCAGGTCGGAATAGGAGTTATTCTGGATTGGGTTCCTTCTCATTTTCCTGATGACGCGCATGGATTAGGATTCTTTGACGGTTCTAATCTTTTTGAGCATCCAGATCGTAAGAAAGGATATCATCCAGACTGGAAAAGTTTAGTTTTTAATTATGGTCGAAATGAAGTGCGTTCTTTTTTAATTAGTAACGCCTTATTTTGGTTACAGCATTATCATGCAGACGCACTTCGCGTAGATGCAGTAGCTTCCATGTTGTATTTAGATTATTCTAGAAATGATGGAGAATGGGAACCTAATATTTATGGTGGTCGCGAAAATCTTGATACGATAAGTTTTTTAAAAGAGTTCAACGAGGCAGTATATTCTAATTTTGAAGGTGTTCAAACAATTGCTGAAGAAAGCACCTCATTTCCTATGGTTTCTAGACCTACTTCTGTTGGAGGACTCGGATTTGGGATGAAATGGATGATGGGCTGGATGCACGATACGTTAGAATATTTTCAAAAAGATACGGTGTACAGAAAGTACCATCAAAATGATTTGACTTTTTCATCTACCTATGCGTTTTCCGAAAATTTTATGTTGCCGCTTTCCCATGATGAAGTGGTTTATGGAAAAAAATCTATACTAGGCAGAATGCCTGGAGACGAATGGCAGAAGTTTGCTAATTTACGATTGCTATATGGCTATATGTTTGCGCATCCTGGAACAAAATTACTATTTATGGGATGTGAATTTGGTCAAAGTGCTGAGTGGAATTTCGAAAGTAGCCTTGATTGGCACCTAAATGAATATCCGTACCATGACGGTGTAAAAAAGTTGATCACAGATCTAAATAAGTTATATAAAACGGAACCGGCATTATACGAAAAGCAATTTATTCCAGATGGATTTGAATGGATCAATTATTCAGATCATCAAAATGCAGTGATGTCCTTTATTCGAAAAGGAATCAACGTAAAAGATGATGTTGTGGTCGTTTGTAATTTTACTCAGGTAGTTCGTGAAAATTATAGAATAGGTATTCCTAGAAAAGGGAAGCTAAAAGAAGTTTTTAATAGTGACGCAAAGATTTACGGAGGTAGCGGAATAAAAAATGCTGTTAAGTTAACTATAGAAGCAACGCCATATGACGGACGCGACTATTCAATAGCGCTTACGTTGCCGCCGCTAGCTGTTGTTATTTTTAAAATTATATAAAATAAAGAGATATTGGCCAGCTTATAAAATTAAAACCTAAAGAGACAAACAGTATTGATTCAAAAGGAACAATACAGTTTGTTTTTTAGTTTAAAATTTATAACGATTTCGCGAATAAAGAAGTTTTCTACAAAGGAGGGTTTAGATTTTTTGTAGTTTTGGAAGCGAATAAAGGCCTTAAAATTAATAAGATATAAGATGATTACAAATACAGAATTAGAATTTAAAGGTGATTTATACCCTTCAAAAATAGTTTCTTTCGAACGTGAAGTTGATTCCGTTTTTTTTAATACAGATAACAGTGTAGTTCTAAAAATTACCGTACTGAGAGATAGTATGATACGCTTTCGTTACACCACAAAAGGATATTTCAGTAATGACTTTTCATATGCTATTGATAAAAGCCATACGCATGGATATAACTTTCTGGAAGTTACTGAAGAAGCAGATTATTATCAAATACAAACTAGTAAAGTAATATGTAAAATTCAAAAAATAGATATGAGAGTTTCTATTTTTGATTTAAGCGGTAGTGTTTTGCTCGAAGATGAATTGGGTTTCCATTGGGAAGAAAGTTATGAGTATGGCGGTAACATCGTTAAAATGAGTAAGGCTTCAAAAGAAGGAGAATGCTTCTATGGCCTTGGCGATAAAGCGACCCAAATGAACTTAAAAGGGAAAAGATTAGAAAACTTTGCTACAGACCAATATGCTTTTCAAAAAGATCAAGAACCTTTATATAAGGTAGTGCCTTTTTACATTGGTTTACAAAATAAACAAGCTTACGGTATTTTTTTCGATAATACATTTAGAACATTTTTCGACTTTTGTCACGAAAGAAGAAATGTAACAAGCTTCTGGTCTGAAGGTGGAGAGATGAATTATTATTTCATTTATGGACCTCAAATGGAGGATGTAGTTACAAGCTATACTGATTTGACAGGAAAGCCAGAATTACCGCCATTGTGGGCTTTGGGATATCACCAATGTAAATGGAGTTATTATCCTGAAAGTAATGTAAAAGAAGTTACAGCAAAATTCAGAGAATTAAAAATACCATGTGATGCCATTTATTTGGATATCGATTACATGGAAGGATTTCGATGTTTTACTTGGAACAAGGAATATTTTCCTGATCCCAAAAGAATGGTGGCAGAGTTAGCTGAGGATGGTTTTAAGACGGTCGTAATCATTGATCCGGGAATTAAAATTGACAAGGAGTATTCTGTATATCAAGAAGCATTGGAGAAAGATTATTTTTGTAAACGTGCCGATGGACCTTATATGAAAGGAAAAGTTTGGCCGGGAGAATGTAATTTTCCAGACTATACAAACCCCGAAGTAAGAGAATGGTGGGCGGGTTTATTTAAAGAATTAATTTCAGATATTGGCGTAAAAGGAGTGTGGAATGATATGAATGAGCCTGCAGTTATGGAGGTTCCAAATAAAACATTCCCAATGGATGTGCGTCATGATTATGACGGAAACCCTTGTAGTCATAGAAAAGCGCATAATATTTATGGAACCCAGATGGCGAGAGCCACTTATCATGGTGTAAAAAGATTTGCTTATCCAAAGAGACCTTTTATTATCACAAGATCTGCTTATGCAGGTGCACAACGTTATAGTTCTTCTTGGACTGGTGATAATGTAGCGACTTGGGAACATTTGTGGATTGCAAATGTACAAGTGCAAAGAATGTCAATTTCTGGAATGGGCTTTACCGGATCAGATATTGGTGGCTTTGCAGAACAACCTTCAGGAGAGTTGTACACGCGCTGGATTCAATTGGGTGTTTTTCATCCTTTTTGTAGGACACATTCTTCAGGAGATCACGGAGATCAGGAACCTTGGGCATTTGATGAAGAAGTTATCGATATTACAAGAAAATTTGTAAACCTACGTTATCAGTTGCTTCCGTACTTGTACACTATGTTTTGGCAATATATTGAACAAGGAATTCCGATGCTTAAACCATTAGTGTATTATGACCAAAGTGACATACAAACGCATTATAGAAATGATGAATTTGTTTTTGGAAATCAAATTTTAGTTTGTCCTATTTTAGAACCTAATGCTAAAGGTAGAAGAATGTATATTCCTCGTGGACTGTGGTATAATTACTGGACAAATAGTTTAGTGACTGGCGGGAAAGAAATCTGGGTGGATACTAATTATGATGAAATTCCAGTGTTTGTAAAAGCTGGGGCTATTATTCCAAAGTATCCTGTGCAACAATACGTAGGAGAATTAGAGTTTGATGAGCTGACTTTAGATTTATATTATAAAGAAGGAAAAGAAAAGTCGGTGGTGTACGAAGATGCGCAAGACGGTTATGACTATAAAAAGGGAAGGTACAGTTTCTTGACTTTTAGAGTAACAGGAAAAGAAAAAGAACTTAATGTGCAATTGCATAAAGAAGGTAAGTACGATACTAATTATTCGAAGTATAAGATAAATCTAATTGGATTTCCTTTTAAGGTTAAAAGTATAAAAATTGATAATGAAGAAGTTCCATTCGACAGTGCTAAATTCGAGCAAGATAACTATCTTATTGTAGCTAAAGAATTTAATACTTTGCATATTACTGGAGAATAATAAAAAACAAAAATGTTGAAACATTTGATTTTAATTTTGCAAATACAAACTCAATTATTGTCGTATTTTTGTTTGTATAAAATATAGTATTATGAAAAAACATTCAATATTAGTAGCGATTTGTACATTGGGATTAGTATTCTCATGCGCAACAAATCCACTAACAGGAAAGAAAACATTAAATTTTGTTTCGAACAGCGAACTTTTTCCTTCTTCGTTTGCGGAGTATGGAACTTTTCTGAAGGAAAATAAGGTTATTGTGGGTACTGCTGATGCGAGAAAAGTAGAATCCGTAGGTACAAAAATAAAATTGGCAGCCGAAAAGTATTTGAATTCTTTAGGACAACAAGAATATTTGAATGGTTACCAATGGGAATATAAATTAATTAATGACAAACAAATTAATGCTTGGTGTATGCCCGGTGGAAAAATTGTCGTTTACTCGGGTATTTTACCAGTAACTAAGGACGATGCAGGTCTAGCTACGGTAATGGGACATGAAGTTTCACACGCACTAGCTAACCATGGAGCACAACGTATGAGTGCAGCACAACTTCAAGGTCTTGGAGCTGTAGGAGTAGCGGTTGCTACCGGAGGGAAAAGTGAAGAGACGCAACAAACATGGCAACAAATTTATGGAGTGGGTTCTCAAGTGGGAGTAATGTTACCTTATGGTAGAAATCATGAAACTGAGGCTGATAAAATAGGTCTTGTGTTGATGGCTATTGCGGGTTATAATCCTGAAGAAGCGATTTCTTTCTGGGGCAGAATGGCAGCAAGTTCAAACGGTCAAGCTCCGCCAGAATTTTTAAGTTCGCACCCATCTGATGCTACTAGAATTGCAAACTTAAAAGCGATGGTTCCAGAAGCTAAAGCTATAGCAGCAAAATTTGGAATGATCTATAAATAGTAAAATATAGTATGAAAAAACAGAAGAGCCAATTCATTTGAATTGGCTTTTTGTATTTTTAAATAAATCCAGGTAGGAAGTATTTACACTTTTTTATCTGTTTCCTATCAAAAAATAGATAAATTCGTATAAAAAATAATCTATGAGCGCATTACAAAAAGGAGATAAAAAGTTGATTAATGCATGGGCTTTTTATGACTGGGCTAACTCCGTATATACTTTAGTGATTGCTACAGCCGTTTTTCCTATTTATTATGAAACGGTGACCAGTGATAATAATGGAGTAGTTCAATTTTTAGGTTTTGAATTTAATAATTCCTCCCTTTTATCTTATTCCTTATCATTCTCTTTTTTAATAGTTGCTTTTATGTCTCCCATTTTGTCAGGAATAGCTGATTATACGGGGAATAAGAAACGATTCATGAAATTCTTTTGTTATTTGGGATCACTCTCGGTGATGAGTTTGTTCTTTTTTAAGAGCCAAGATACCTTGTGGATTGGAATATTTGGTACCGTTTTAGCAAGTATTGGTTTCTGGGGAAGTATAGTTTTTTATAATTCCTATTTGCCGGAAATTGCTTTTCCCGAGCAACATGATAGAGTAAGTGCCAAAGGCTTTATGTTAGGATACGCAGGTTCTTTAATATTGCTTGCTTTTAATCTAACGATGGTTATGATGCCGGAAATGTATGGAATATCAGATGCTTCTCTACCAGCGCGTATTTCTTTCTTATCAGTAGGTATATGGTGGATAGGATTTGCTCAAGTTACTTTTCATTATTTACCTAATAACGTGTTTCATAAAAAACCAGAGAAGGATTATATTTTCAAAGGATTTAGAGAGCTTAAAGTAGTATGGCAAAGTTTAAAACGAATGAAAGTTTTAAAACAGTTTTTAGCAGCATTTTTTCTATATAGTATTGGTGTTCAAACAGTAATATTGTTAGCAGGACTTTTTGGAAAAAAAGAATTAGGTATAGATACTAGTAAATTGATAATTATAATTTTACTAATAAATGTAGTTGCTATTTTTGGAGCTTTCCTATTTTCGAGACTGTCAGAGAAAATAGGGAACATAAATACATTAAAAATTACAATCGTAATTTGGGGTTTTATTTGTGTTGCGGCTTACTTACTAGATGCAAAGAGTACGTACATAGATATTCAATTTTATGCTCTTGGAGCTACGATAGGAATGGTTTTAGGAGCGATTCAGTCCTTATCTCGTTCTACCTACTCAAAATTATTACCGCAGACACAAGATCACGCTACCTACTTTAGCTTTTTTGATGTAACCGAGAAAATATCGATAGTAGTAGGAACCTTTGTTTTTGGATTTGTAGCAGCAATTACAAATTCGATGCGAAATTCATTTTTTATTCTCGCTGTTTTCTTTTTACTGGGTTTTATTGTTTTAAGTTTTATGAAACAGACAAAAGAAGCGAAATAGAATTAAAGGAAAATTACAATAATCAAATGGGATTCAATGTTTATCTTTTAAGAATTAGCTTACAGGAAGCATTAACTTTATCTGGATCTTTTTCTTATTATGGCACAGAGATTGCATTTTTATACCAACTAATGAATTATAGGGCTTAATATCGGTTTTATTTACTTTTATACTGCCGATGCTCTATATTTGTTAGTTACACGAAATTTTTTAATGACAAAAAGACTCAAATAACAATATGTCAAATCATAAAATACTTACTATTGACAATCTGTCACTACAGGAATATGACTCAGAAGCTGAATTAATACCATTATTGACTCCTGAAGATGAGGAAGAAATGATAAACGAGGAATTACCTGATTCTTTGCCAATCTTACCTTTACGTAACATGGTTTTATTTCCAGGCGTTGTAATTCCTATTACTGCCGGTCGTGATAAATCCATAAAGCTTATTAATGACGCTAATGCGGCAGGAAAAATTATTGGTGTTGTTGCGCAAAAAAATGAAGAGGACGAAGATCCTACAAAAGAGGATATTCATACAATTGGTACCGTAGCTAGGATTTTACGCGTTTTAAAAATGCCTGATGGGAATACGACTGTTATTCTTCAAGGGAAAAAACGTTTCGAAATAGATACTGTTACTTCTGAAGATCCTTATCTGACGGCTACTATTAAAGATTTTCCTGAAAATAGACCTAAAAAAACGGATACTGAATTTTTAGCAATTCTGGAATCGATTAAAGAAATAGCAATCCAAATTATAAAAGAAAGCCCAAATATTCCGACAGAAGCAACATTTGCTATCAAGAATATCGAAAGCCAATCTTTCTTGATCAATTTTGTCACTTCAAACATGAACTTGTCTGTTAAAGAAAAACAGGACTTGTTAGCGATCAATGACTTGAAAGAAAGAGCGTTGGAGACGCTTCGTTATATGAATATTGAGTTGCAAAAGCTAGAATTAAAAAATGACATCCAGTCTAAAGTTCGTTTTGATTTAGACCAACAACAAAGAGAATATTTCTTGCACCAACAGATGAAAACGATCCAGGAAGAGTTGGGTGGCGCTACACAGGAAGAGGAAATCGAAGAAATGTTGGTTAAGGCGAAAACGAAGAAATGGGATGAAAAAACCAAAAAACATTTCGAAAAAGAAGTCTCAAAGATGCGTCGCATGAATCCGCAAGCTCCTGATTTTGGAATTCAAAGGAATTATCTGGAGCTGTTTTTAGAGTTGCCTTGGAATGAATTTTCAAAAGATAATTTTGACTTAAAACGCGCTCAGAAAATTTTAGACCGCGATCATTTTGGGCTAGAAGATGTAAAGAAAAGAATGATAGAACATTTGGCAGTTTTAAAATTGCGAAATGATATGAAATCCCCTATTATCTGTTTGACAGGACCTCCTGGAGTGGGTAAAACCTCTATTGGACGTTCAGTTGCAGAAGCTTTAGGTAGAGAATATGTACGCATTTCCCTTGGTGGTTTGCGTGATGAGTCTGAAATTAGAGGACATAGAAAAACCTATATTGGCGCGATGCCTGGAAGGATTATTCAAAGTTTAAAGAAGGCTCAGACATCAAATCCAGTTTTTGTATTAGATGAAATCGACAAATTGTCTGTAAGCAATCAAGGTGATCCATCATCAGCATTACTGGAGGTATTAGATCCTGAGCAAAACAATTCTTTTTATGACAATTTCTTAGAAATGGGATTTGACTTGTCTAAGGTGATGTTTATTGCGACTTCTAACAATATGTCAACCATTCAACCGGCTCTAAGAGATCGTATGGAGATTATAAAAATGTCTGGTTATACTATTGAGGAAAAAGTCGAAATAGCGCGTCAGCATTTGCTTCCAAGGCAATTAAAAGAACACGGATTGACTTCTAAAGATTTGACAATTGCGAAAAAGCAATTGGAAAAAATTGTAGAAGGATATACTCGCGAGTCTGGTGTACGTGGACTAGAAGCGAAAATTGCGCAAGTAATTAGAAATGCGGCGAAGTCAGTTGCTATGGAGGAAGAGTACAATAAAAAAGTAACAGATGAAGATATTGTAAAAGTACTGGGTGTTCCAAGGTTAGAAAGAGATAAATACGAGAGCAATGACGTGGCTGGAGTAGTAACTGGATTAGCTTGGACAAGCGTAGGTGGTGATATTCTTTTTATAGAATCTTTGATTTCCCCAGGTAAAGGAACGATGACAATTACCGGAAATTTAGGAACGGTAATGAAAGAATCGGCGACTATTGCTTTAGAATATATCAAAGCCAATGCGGAACTTATGGGTTTAAATCCAGAGATGATATCTAAGTATAATATTCATTTGCACGTACCAGAAGGAGCAACGCCTAAGGACGGACCAAGTGCTGGTATTGCCATGCTGACTTCTTTAGTTTCTGTATTTACTCAAAAACGAGTAAAGAAAAATATTGCAATGACGGGAGAGATTACGCTAAGAGGTAAGGTATTACCTGTAGGCGGAATCAAGGAAAAAATCTTGGCTGCTAAACGTGCAAATATTAAAGAGATTATTCTTTGTCACGAAAATAAAAGTGATATTGACGAAATAAAACAAGAATATATTCAAGGACTTACATTTCATTATGTTAAGGAAATGAGCGATGTTTTGAAAATAGCAATTACAGAGCAAAAGGTTAAAAACGCTAAAGTATTGTAATCCTTTTCGAAAATTTATATTAGAATACTGATGTAATATATACATAATGGATTTAAGCATAATAAATTCCATCTTCCAAAACTTGATTGATAAGAATTGGAATTTGGAATTTGTTTTTTGATCATTTTTAAATTTATAATTTTATCTTCGCCACGGCGTTCTATTTTCTAAAAATGTAGATTTAAAGTATGTTCAAAAAGCTTTTATTATACCTGTTGTTTTTTGTTTGTACTGTAAGTTACAGTCAAGTAGGAGGCAAGTATACCTATCAGTTTTTAAATTTGGTAACCGCTCCAAGACAGGCAGCTCTTGGCGGAAAACCCATTACGATTTATGACGATGATGTGAATCAGGTGAATTTTAATCCTGCAGCAATAAATGTAGAAATGGATAACCGTTTAGCATTAAATTATGGTAATTATTACGGAGAAGTAACTTACGGTAATGCTTCTTATGCTTATACATATGATCGACATTTACAGACATTTCAGGCGGGAGTGAATTATGTGAATTACGGCAGTTTTGATGGTTATGATGAAAACGGTCAGGCCACAACATCCTTTACAGGAAGTGAAATTGCTCTTTCTTTAGGTTATGCGTATAACATTCCATCTACAGATATACATGTAGGCGCCAGTGCGAAATTGATTTCTTCCAGTTTAGAAAGCTATCATTCTTTTGGCGGAGCAATAGATCTTGGAGCTATTTTTATTGATCAGAGAAATGATGTAAACTGGGCTTTGGTTATTCGAAATATAGGAACACAATTTTCTACTTATAATGGTCTCAATGAAAAGTTGCCATTAGAAATCATCTTGGGTGTCTCTCAAGAATTAGAACATGTACCGATACGCTGGCACCTTACGGTAGAAAATTTACAGCAATGGAATATTGCATTTTCAAATCCCGTACGATCAGAATCTTCATTTGATGGAGAATCAACCGAAGAAAAAATATCGTTTGTGAACAATGCATTGCGACATTTAGTTATGGGAGTAGAGCTTTTCCCGAAAAAAGCATTCAATTTGCGTCTTGGATATAACTTTAGAAGAGCTGAAGAATTAAAAATTCTGGAGCAGCGTAACTTCTCAGGAATTTCAGTTGGTTTTGGACTTAAAATGAATAAAATCAAATTCAACTACTCTTATTCGAGATATACCTTAGCTGGAAATACGAGTCTTTTTGGCTTAACGGTGAATTTCCAATAATGATTTTGATAAAACATAAAACTTAAAATAATACATTTTGAATAAAAAAATTACTATCGCGATTGATGGATTTTCATCTACTGGAAAAAGTACTTTGGCAAAGCAGCTCGCTAATCATTTAGGGTATGTTTATGTTGACACTGGAGCAATGTATAGGGCTGTTGCGTTTTTTGCTATGCAAAACGGCTATATTAGTACTGATTTTTTCGAAAAAGAATCATTAATAAATAGTTTGCCATTTATTAAATTACAATTCAAATTTAATGCTGATCTAGGTTTTGCCGAAATGTATTTGAATGATGCGAATGTTGAAACTGAAATTAGAACGATCGAAGTTTCGCGATTTGTTAGCAAAGTGGCTGAGGTTTCTGAAGTTCGAAGCAAGCTAGTAGAGCAGCAAAAAGAAATGGGAAAAGACAAAGCAATTGTCATGGACGGTAGAGATATAGGAACTGTGGTTTTCCCTGATGCCGAGCTTAAAATATTCATGACTTCTAGCGCAACAACTAGAGCGCAAAGGCGTTACGACGAACTGGTACAAAAAGGAGATAGTGTTACATTTGAAGAGGTACTGAAAAATGTTGAAGAGCGAGATTATATCGATACCCACCGCGAAGATTCGCCTTTGGTGATGGCTGACGATGCTATAGAAATTGATAATTCTCACCTGGACAGGAAGGAGCAATTTGACCTTGTTTTAGAATTGGTAACAGATACTATTAAATCAATATAATTATTTGCATATTTCTTTTTTAATAGTAGATTTACGCCCTGTTATTTTTTTTAATAAAATACAATTCATCTTATGGGAATTAAAAATAGATTGGTAATAATGAGTTTTCTACAATTTTTTGTTTGGGGAGCTTGGTTGATTACAATTGCAAATTACTGGTTCGGGACGATGCAATGGGATGGAACTCAGTTTGGTCTTGTTTTCGGCACAATGGGAATTGCTTCTTTGTTTATGCCAACATTAACTGGAATTATTGCAGATAGATGGGTAAATGCTGAAAAGTTATATGGAGTTCTCCATATTCTATATGCGGCTGTTTTATTCTATATTCCGCAAGTTTCAACACCGGAATCCTTTATCTACATTATGCTTCTAGCCATGTGTTTTTATATGCCAACGATTGCTTTGAGTAATTCTATTTCTTATACGGCCCTCAAATTAAATAATAAAGACCTTATTAAGGATTTTCCGCCAATAAGAGTATGGGGAACCATAGGTTTTATCGCAGCGATGTGGATTACAAATTTAACTGGCAATAAAGCGACGGAATACCAATTTTATATCGCAGGAATATCAGCAATAATTCTGGGTGTTTATTCTTTTAGTTTACCAAAGTGTAAGCCAGAACGATTGACCAAGGAAAATGCTACGCTAATGGAAACTTTGGGTTTAGAATCTTTTAAGTTCTTTGCCGACTATAAAATGGCTTTGTTTTTTATTTTTTCTATGTTTTTAGGAGGCGCGTTGCAATTAACTAACGCTTACGGTGATGTGTTCTTGGATGAATTCAAGCATTTTCCTAAATATGCAGATTCATTTGTGGTAGAATATTCGACAATTATAATGTCAATATCTCAAATTTCGGAAACCTTATTTATTCTTGCTATTCCTTTTTTTCTAAAGCGCTTTGGAATAAAACAAGTAATGTTAATAAGCATGTTGGCTTGGGTATTGCGTTTTGGATTGTTTGCTTACGGAAACCCAACAGACGGTTTGTGGATGATTATAATGTCATGTGTAGTGTACGGAATGGCGTTTGATTTCTTTAACATTTCAGGATCTTTATTTGTGGAGACCAATACAGAACCTAAAAATCGTTCGTCTGCACAAGGAATGTTTATGATGATGACTAATGGTTTTGGCGCGGTTCTAGGAAGTTTTACTTCAGGATGGGCTATTGATAAATATTTTACAAAATCATTTAATAACACTAATGAATTGGCAGGTTTTCTAGAAACAGAGATATCAAACCCAAAAATGCTAGAGTTTATTAAAAGCCAAGGAACGTCAATTACTACAGATGGTTTATTGAGTAAAGATATTTTCATGAAAGACTGGCATACAATTTGGTTGGCTTTTGCGATTTATGCCTTGATTATCGCTATCGCTTTTGCCATTTTATTTAAACATAAACACGATCCAAAAATGGTGGAGCAATTTACACATTAAAAGCAATTTTAAATTATTAATGCAACCCGACAGACTCTTTTAAGATTTGTCGGGTTTTTTATGGATTGATTTTTTTATTCAAAGATAATTTTAGCCATAGATTAAACAGATTTTGGTAAATTAGTATGGATGATTGATGCTGTAAATCCTAGTTTATCGGTTTTATCCTAATCATACAGGTGTAGTTTTTATTCCAAGTCAGCTTAGCTAACAGCATTGATTTTTTTACATCCTGAGGGTTAGTTGTTTATGTTTAGAATCTCCATTGATTATCGTTGTTCAAATATTTTGCTAATTAAGATTAAAGTGTTACTTTTGCAAACCTTTTGGTGAATAAGAGTTTCCATTGGGGTTCAATTAATTATACAAACAACTTCTGTTGTTTTCTAGCACATTAAGAAACTCGAGAGAATACAGAATACAAATTTTTTATCAGCATGTCTGAACAAATCCAATCACAAGAAGAGTTTTTAGCAAATTTTAACTGGCATAACTTCGAAGAAGGTATCGATCCAGTTGATCAAGAAAACTTAAAAGAATTCGAAGCATTAGTTACAAAAACATTTATTTCTACTGATCAAGAAGAAGTAGTTGATGGAACTGTTGTTAGAATTACAGATAGAGACGTTATCGTTGATATCAACGCAAAATCGGAAGGTGTTATTTCTTTAAACGAATTCCGTTACAACCCAGCATTAAAAGTAGGTGATACTGTTGAAGTATTAATCGACATTCGTGAAGACAAAACTGGACAACTAGTTTTATCTCATAGAAAAGCTCGTACTATCAAATCTTGGGATAGAGTTATTTCGGCTAACGAAACAGGAGAAATCGTTAATGGTTTTGTAAAATGCAGAACTAAAGGTGGTATGATCGTGGACGTTTTCGGAATTGAAGCGTTTTTACCAGGATCTCAAATTGATGTTAAACCAATTAGAGATTACGATGTATACGTAAACAAAACAATGGAATTCAAAGTTGTGAAAATCAACCACGAATTTAAAAACGTTGTTGTATCTCACAAAGCGCTTATTGAAGCGGATATTGAAGTACAGAAAAAAGAAATCATCGGTCAATTACAAAAAGGACAAGTATTAGAAGGTGTTGTTAAAAACATTACTTCTTATGGTGTCTTTATTGACTTAGGTGGAGTTGATGGATTGATTCACATTACTGACCTTTCTTGGTCAAGAATTAACCACCCATCTGAAGTTCTTGAATTAGACCAAAAATTAAATGTTGTAATCCTTGATTTCGATGATGAGAAAACAAGAATTCAATTAGGATTGAAACAATTAAACGCTCATCCTTGGGATGCTCTAGATGCTAAATTAGCAATTGGAGACAAAGTAAAAGGTAAAGTAGTTGTAATCGCTGATTACGGTGCATTTATCGAAGTTGCTGAAGGTGTTGAAGGTTTGATCCACGTTTCTGAAATGTCTTGGTCTACTCATTTACGTTCTGCTCAAGATTTCGTAAAAGTAGGTGATGTTGTTGAAGCTGTTATCTTAACATTAGATAGAGATGACCGTAAAATGTCATTAGGTATCAAACAATTGTCTCAAGACCCTTGGACTGATATTACTTCTAAATACCCAGTAGGTTCTAAACATTCAGGTATCGTTAGAAACTTTACAAACTTTGGTATCTTCGTAGAACTTGAAGAAGGAATTGATGGATTAATTTACATCTCTGACTTATCTTGGACTAAGAAAATCAAACATCCATCTGAATTTGTAAATGTTGGAGAGAAACTTGATGTAGTAGTATTAGAATTAGATGTTGATGGACGTAAATTATCTTTAGGTCACAAACAAACTACTCCTAATCCTTGGGATCAATACGAAGGTTCATTTGCTGTTGGAACTATTCATACAGGTGAAATCGCTGAGATTGTTGACAAAGGAGCTACTGTAGAATTTGGAGATGATATCGTTGCTTTCATTCCTACTCGTCACCTTGAAAAAGAAGACGGTAAGAAATTGAAAAAAGGTGAATCTGCTGATTTCAAAGTAATCGAATTTAACAAAGAATTCAAAAGAGTAGTTGCCTCTCACACTGCTATCTTCCGTGAAGAAGAAGAGAAAAATGTGAAAACGGCAACTGAAAATACTTCATCTGCTTCGTCTACAAATGCACCAGCTGCAACTTTAGGAGATAACAATGATGTATTAGCTGCATTGAAAGCTAAAATGGAAAAATCAGAGAAAAAATAATCTCTTAATCTTTCTTATAATACATAAGAGGCTGTTTCAAATTTAATTTGAAGCAGCCTCTTTGCTTTTTACGATATTCTCGAAAATCGAATTTTTCTTTATTTTGATTTTATATATTATTTTTCTTCCGTGTAAAACCACAATACTAAAAGACAGAAACGTCACGATAGATTGTAGTTGCTTTAAAGCTATTTAATAGTAGTTAGTTAATTTTCTAAAGCGATAATTGAGGCTATATATTATCGAAAGATACTGCATCCGCAGAAAAAATTTCTCAGAACAAAATATTGCTGTGAGAAAATCAAATTGAAGATTTATCTGAGATAGATTTTATAATTTAATAAGCGGCTCGAAACTATCCCGCTTTTATAATTTCTTTAACCGTTTGTTCGTAATTACGGATGCTTTTTGCTTTTCGAATATTTTTCGCCACTTTGTGGGGATTTGAAAAGATAACAGAAAAGTACTCCCATAAGTGATGCATTTTCAATAATATGTGAGTGGAGCCAGATAAAGATTCGCTATAGCCAGCATATAAAGTGTCATGAAAAGCACTGAATAATTCCATTTTGTTTTCAGGATATTCTAGGCTGTCGCTTTTAATCATACTTGGCAAGAAAGGATCAGAAATTAACCCTCTACCTATCATCCAATGGTCTATACTAGGAAAACGCGCTTGCATTTCGCGGAACTTCGCTACCGAAGTAATATCACCGTTGTAATACAATTTAAGTCTAGTATTATCAACACATTCTTGAAAAGCGTCTAAATGTACGCCGCCTTTGTAAAGCTGTTTTCCAATGCGGGCATGAATAGCCACATTTTTAATTGGATACGTTTCTAAAATGGGTAATACGTCAAGAATTTCTTCTGTATTATCATATCCTAAACGCATTTTCATCGAGACAATTATATCCGACTCTGAATGGACTTTGTGCAGAATATTATTTATTTTCTCTGTATTACTAATAAGTCCTGAACCCATGCCACATTTAGTCACCATTGGATACGGGCAACCCAGATTCCAATTCAGTTCTTTATATCCTAATTCCTGAACATACTTGGATACAAATAGAAATTCATCAGCATCGTTTGTTATTATCTGAGGAATTACTTCTAAATCAAGGTTATTCTCTGGTAGAATATCTCTTTCATAAGATGCTTTAATGACAAGTTTTCCGTTTAAACGGATGTAGGGAGAATAATAAGTATCGATACCTCCAAAGTATTTGTTTACGGCGTTTCTAAAACGAAAGTCGGTAAATCCTTGAAGAGGTGAAGAGAGTAGGGTATAGCTCATGAAAATTTTAATTGTGCAAATATAGACAATGAAAACTATAACTATATGAAACAAAAAAAAAAGACTTTCGATTGAAAGTCTTTTTAATGATTTTATGAGCGCTTTAGAAAATTAAACTTTTCCTAAAGTATAGAGTTGCTCCATTGTAGGGCTTAAACTTCCGCCTGCGGGTTCAAGTGTAATTCCGAAGGCTTCTGCATCACCAGTGCTGTTGACAGCAAACATACGTTGATTGTTTTCATCAAATTTATCCAGTAATCCAATGCTCGTAGGAGTTAGAGGATTTAATTTAAGAGCCCAAACCTGATACACCATTCCTTTTGGTGGTTCTGGTAACCCTGAAGCATCTACATAGACAACTTGGGTTTCTTTGTTCCAATATACTTTTGCAAATGATTCTGGCGCTACAGCTTGACCACCAAGTGCTACAACTGTATTTTTAGTATCACGTACAACGGCTAAGCTAGTTTCGTTTAACTTATTTTTAAGTACCAATTGATTGAGTTCATTTTCAATTTTTACTTTTTCCATCTCCGTACTTACAACTTGATCGTTAGTTTGTTCTAATTGGTTGTATTGGAATCCAATTCCAACTAATAACAGTATCGCAGCTGCCCATCCAATGTATTGTGACCAATTTCTGGACGTTTCCATTTCTATTACAGGAGTATGCTTAAGTTCTAATTTGGCTTTGATTTTCTCATAATTAGCCACTGAATGCCAGGGCGAAAAACTAGAGGACAAAGCCACAATTACTTTTTCGATAGCAATAATTTCATCCATAATTTCAGGATGCGTGTTAGACATAGTTGTTACTTCTTCACTTTCGGTTTCGCTTAGTAAACCATAAACGTAAAGTTCTAAAATTCCGGAGTCGATATATTCTTTTGCTTCCATTATACTTTCAAATAATTTCTTAGATCATTAATACAATTTCTATTGTGCGTCTTTACAGTACCTAAAGGAATTTCCAACTCATCCGACGCTTCTTGTTGTGTATAGCCTTTAAAGAACAATAAATCTATAATTTGAATACATTTTGGTTTCAGTTTTTTTACAAACTCTTGAATTCCAATGGTGTCCATTTTATTGGATAGATTGCTGCTGCTGTCTAATAGATGTACGAAATTATCTGAGGAAAGGTTTTTTTGACTGTTGTTAAAATTTTTAGAACGTAGTTTATCGATCGAGGTATTTCTGGCTATGTTTAAGATCCAAGTATAGAAACGGCCTTTACTCTCATGATAAGAATCTATATTTTTCCAGATTTTAACAAATACATCTTGAAGAACATCTTCTGCTTCTTCTCGGTTTCTTACAAGGACATTTATTACTGAAAATAAACTTTTCGAATACATATCATACAAGTGAGTAAATGCCTTATCGTCCTTCTTATATATTAATACCAATAATTCGTCTTGGGTCATAATTAATTAATTTTAGTTATACAAACATATACATTCTTATCAACAATTAAGATAATAGCTATAAACTTAGTATGAAAAAACATGAAATGTTAATTATTTAGTTCTTTTATTTGTTAGTCAATACATTGTATATTAAGTATTTATGTGTTTTTTAAAAAAATATTTAGAATTATTTAAGATTTTTTAAAACCATAACGGAAACAATCCCGTAAATGACTTTATAACCTTTTAAATTATAACAAAATGAAAAAAACAAAAATGTTATTAGGTCTATCGCTAGTGGCGGTTTCAGGCTTAATCTTAGTAGCAGCGGATCACATTGATGCTCCGGCAGTAACAGGTAATGCAGCAGACATTACAGATTTTTATGCTTTCCAAGGACAAGACAACAACAACATGGTATTTGTAGTGAACACTCAAGGGTTATTGACCCCGAATGCGACGGCTGCAGCAACATTTAATGAAAATGTAATGGTTGAAGTTAATATTGATAATACGGGAGACAATGTAGAAGACTTGGTTATTCAAGCGATCAAAAGAGGAAATAAAATGTATTTCTTTGGACCATACAAACCATCAGCTGCAGGTACTTCTAGTACAATTGATATTAGTAAAGCTTCTGGATCTGTAGATATTTCAGCTTATAAAGCAACTCCAATAACATCTACACAAGCAGGAATGAAATTCTTTGCAGGACCAAGGGACGATCCATTCTTTTTTGATCTAGGTCAATTTCAAAAAATCCTTGGAGGGACAGCAAGTGGATTTACGAACCCAGGTACTGACACATTCAAAGGAACAAATGTTTTATCAATCGTTGTAGAAGTTCCTAAAACAATGTTAGGTACAGCGGCAACTTTAAACACTTGGGCTGAAACTAAGAAAAAACAATAATTAAGTATTATTTCTAAAATTAACAATTATGAAACTACAAGTTCACGAATTCAGAAAAATATTAAATAAAAATATCATGAGTAAAGCAAGTAAATTTAAATTGATAGCATTAGCAGTTGTAACTGCAGTTGTTTCAGTTAACTGTGACGATAATAATAACGATTCTCCTGCAGCAAGTGCTAATTTTTCAGGAACTTATGTTCAACAAGATCAAATGGCTAGACCAGCAATTAATACTGTGTTTATTGCGTCAGGAACACCAAAAGATAATTTTAATGCAACTGTTCCATCCATGATGGGTGCAAGTTATACGAGTGTATTTAAGGCAAGATTATTAGCATTAAATTCTGCATATACTACAAATGCTTTGACTCAAACTGCAGATCAGTTGTCAGGACTTTTGGCTACAGATGTATTAAATGTTAAAACTTCTGGTACAACTACGTTTTTTGATGGTACAAATGTACTAACAGGTAGAGCATTAGCAGATGACGTTATTGATGTTGAGTTGCTATTGATTTTTGGTGGTCCAACAGGCGCATCTAATCCTGGACTTACAAAAGATAACGTAGGAGCAAACGATGCCCCTTTTCTATCTGCATTTCCTTACTTAGCTGCGGCTTGGTAGTAAGTTGGTAACTTAAATAAAAACAGAGTGCTTTCTTATTGATTAATGATAGTACTCTGTTTTTTAATTTTCAAATAAATCTACAATCGTACAAAACATTTTAGATTTTGAATTATTACGCTTAAACAAACAAACAAACAAACAAACAAACAAACAAACAAACAAACAAACAAACAAACAAAAACAGATTATGAAACCGTACAAAATTATCCCTGCATTGGTTTTTACAATCCTTTTTATTTTCGCTTGCGATACTAAAAAAGAAAACCAAATTACAAATACTTCTGATTATAATAAATACTTGACTATTGAAGGAAATAAATCATTGGATTTTGCTAAAAAGGAAATTGATTTTTGGCAAAAAAAATATGATGCAGCTCCAAACCAAGATACTTACCTAGGTTTAATGGCTTCACATTATGCAAAAGTTTTTGAATGTACAGGAGATATAGAAAATTTATATAAAACCGAAGAGTTGTTGACTAAAGTGAATGTTGACAATAACTACTCAAGAGTGTCAAATTTAAGATCATTAGGAAGAAACTATATATCGCAACATAGATTTAAGGAAGCTTTAGTTTTAGCTAATAAAGCTTTAGCAATTGGCGAAGGTCTTAAAGAATCTCAAAAACTACTTTTTGATGTCCAGATGGAACTAGGAAATTATTCTGAAGCTCTAGCAAACTTAAACGCTATAAAGGATATGAATGATTTTGATTATTTAATTCGTTTGGCTAAATGGAATGATCATATTGGAGATCTGGAAACTGCAATCAGTTTCATGGAAAAAGCCAAAGATATTGCTGAAAAGGAAGATAATAAAACCCTAAAAATATGGTCGTATTCTAATTTGGGTGATTTTTATGGTCACGCTGGTAGATTGCAAGAGTCTTATGATAACTATTTAAAAACATTAGAAATAGATCCCAATTACTCCTACGCTTTAAAAGGAATTGCTTGGATTGTGTTTTCTCATGAAAGAAATACCAAAGAAGCAAAAAGAATTGTAGAAGCTATCGAATTGACACACAATACACCAGATTTTTATTTACTAAAATCGGAGATTGCTGAATTTGAAGGAAATGAAAAAGAAGCATTAGTGAATAAAAATGCCTATTTTGCAATGCTCGAAAAAAACAATTATGGAGCAATGTATAATAAGTACAATACTTTAATTTATGCTGATTCGAAAGAAACGGCTTCAAAAGCTTTAGAAATTGCAAAAATTGAAGTGGCTCATAGACCTACTCCGGATTCTTATAATCTATTAGCTTGGTCGTATTTAAATATGGGAGAGAATAAAAAAGCGTTGGAAATAGTAAATAAACATGTTGTAGGTAAAACTTACGAACCTAATGTGCAATATCATTTGGCAATGATTTACAAGTCAAATAATGAAATGAACAAAGTAGCACCCATAAAAAAAGAACTACTTGCTAGCATTTATGAATTAGGACCTAACATGGAAGAAAAAATAAAGCAACTATAAAACTATTACATGAAACATTTTTATATAATTCTAATTTCCCTCATGGGAATGGCTTCCTATGGACAAATCACAAAGGGAGTTGTTGTAGACGACTTTGGGAATGCAATTGAGAACGCATATATCGTAAATAGTAACACAGATTCACATGCCCATACGAATGAGTTGGGAATGTTTAGTGTAGATAAATCACAAGTGGGCAATGTTTTAAAAGTATCTGCTTTCGGATACAAGAAACTAAACTTTACTGTAAACAGTTCAGAAGTTAGAATTGTTTTAGAAGGCGATATCTTTAGACTTGATGAAATTGTGATCCAACAGCAACTTTCGGCAATGAATGTTATTTCGAAAATAGATTTGCAAACCACTCCGGTGAATTCCTCACAGGAAATTTTGAGAAAAGTTCCTGGATTATTTATAGGACAACATGCTGGCGGAGGAAAAGCAGAGCAAATATTTCTTAGAGGTTTTGATATTGATCACGGAACTGATATTGCTATTTCAGTAGATGGAATGCCAGTAAACATGGTCTCTCATGCACATGGTCAAGGCTATGCTGACTTACATTTTGTAATTCCAGAAACAGTGGAGAAGATAGATTTTGGAAAAGGGGCGTATAATGCGAGTAAAGGGGATTTTGCTACAGCAGGGTACGTCGCTTTTCAAACTAAAGAAAAGTTAGACAAAAGCAGTATAAGTGTCGAAGCAGGCCAGTTTAACAGTTTAAGAACAGTAGGATTATTTAATCTTTTGGGAAACCAAAAAAAACAGGCTGCATACATCGCTACCGAGTATATTTTAACAGACGGTCCATTTGATTCTCCTCAAAATTTTAATAGGGTTAATCTATTAGGGAAATACTCGGCCATACATAATGACAATAGTAAGTTTTCAGTTGCTGCTTCTCGTTTTTCTAGTACTTGGGATGCCTCTGGACAAATACCACAGCGATTAGTAGATAATGGAACTATTTCCAGATTTGGAGCAGTTGATGATACCGAAGGAGGCAAAACGTCCAGAACAAATATTAATACTTCACTAAGCAAACCCATTGATGCAAACACATTCTTGAAAGCGAATGCTTTTTATTCTAAATATGATTTTGAGTTGTACTCTAATTTTACTTTTTTCTTAGAAGATCCTGTTAATGGAGACCAAATCAAGCAAAAAGAAGACCGATCTATTTATGGGATGAATGCAGAATTAAATAAAAAAGTAAAAATGAGTGATTGGGATGCTTCGTTTCAATTGGGTGTAGGTTTCCGCGCTGATGCTACTATTGACAGTGAGCTTTCACACACTTTAAATAGAAGTATCATCTTAGAAAATATTAAACTGGGTGATATAGATGAGACTAATATGTTTACCTACTTAAATACAGAGCTAAAGTTTGGTAAACTAACGATAAATCCAGCTGTACGACTGGATTATTTCAAGTTTAATTACAAAGATAAATTAGCGTCAGTTTATAAGAGTCAATCAGAAACTGAAGTAAAAGTGTCACCAAAATTGAACTTTATTTATTCTCAAAATAACAACTTACAATTTTTTGTAAAATCAGGAATAGGATTTCATTCGAATGATACTCGTGTTGTTGTTGAAAATAATGGAAAACAAATATTACCAAGTTCAATTGGAGCAGATGTAGGTACAATTTGGAAACCGTTTCCTAAGTTAATTGTTAATTCGGCACTTTGGTATTTGTACTTAGAACAAGAGTTTGTCTATGTAGGCGATGCGGGAATCATTGAACCAAGCGGAAAGACAAGACGTATGGGAGCTGATTTAGGATTGCGTTATCAATTAAATGACTGGTTGTACTTTGATACTGATGTGACTTATACCTATGCAAGGACTATCGATGAAGTAAAAGGACAAGATTATATTCCGTTAGCACCAGATTTTACAACTACTGGCGGATTGAGTTTTCAAAATTGGAATGGGTTTTCAGGAGGTCTTCGTTATAGATACTTAAAAAAAAGACCAGCAAACGAAGATAATTCGATCGTGGCCACAGGTTATTTTGTAACAGATATGAATGTGAGTTACGAGTACAAGTCGGTTACTTTTGGAGTTTCAGTAGAGAATTTATTGAATACAGAATGGAATGAAACCCAATTTGCCACGGAATCAAGGTTAAAGGACGAAACAAGCAGTGTAGAGGAAATTCACTTTACACCTGGAACACCGTTTTTCATGAAAGCTAAAATAGCTTATAAATTTTAGTTTAAAAATTTGTTTGTTTTGTTAGAAAGGCCTGCCTAAAATAGTATTTCATATTCTATTTTCTGGTAGGCTTTTTGTTTTAACATTTGTTGAACTAAAATAATTGTAAAGAATGGACTGCTATAATTGTGAGTTTGCTTAATTTTATAAAAAATATAAAAATGAAAAAAATAATAGTATTGGCTTGCGCATCGCTGTTGCTTTGTGGAAATCTGGGTCAAGCTCAAAGTAAAAAAGCAAACAAAATTAAAAGTGAAAACCCTATGTCAAAACAAAACATTTATCAATTTAAGGTCGAAGATCTATCAGGAAATGAATTTGATTTTTCCACTTTAAAAGGTAAAAAGATCATGATTGTGAATACCGCATCCAAATGTGGATTGACACCGCAGTACAAAGATTTGGAAGCAATTTATAAAGAATACCAAGACAAAGGTTTTGTGATTGTAGGCTTTCCAGCAAACAATTTTGCATCGCAAGAACCAGGGACAAACGAAGAAATCGCAACTTTTTGCCAGCAAAATTATGGTGTTTCTTTCCCAATGATGGATAAAGTATCGGTAAAAGGAGACGATATGTGTGCATTATATCAGTTCTTGACCCAAAAATCAAAAAATGGATTGCAAGATTCGGAAGTAGCGTGGAATTTTCAAAAATACCTAATCAATGAGAATGGGGAACTAGAAAAAGTGATTGCACCTAAAACCTTGCCTACAGATCCAGAAGTTATTGCCTGGATAAAAGCATAATTTTTTTCTCAAAATAAGTAGCCGCAGACTTTAAGATTATAAAAACGTATATGTTTTGATCTTGAAATCTGCGGCTTTATTATGGATTAGGTAAAGTGAAATTTCTATTTCAGCATCAACTGCATAAAGACGGAATTAAGCCAACGGTCAAATTTATAACCCGATTCTTTCATCGTACCTACTATTTCAAAACCGAACTTTTGGTGAAATAAAATACTTCCCTTGTTTTCAGAATCAACAACACCTATCATCGTGTGATAGCCTTGTTTTATTCCCAACTGAATGAGTTCTGCTAACAAGAATTTTCCGGCACCTTTTCCAATAAATTCATCTGCAACATATACAGAGTGTTCCACTGTAAATCGATATCCCACTTTTTCTCTAAAAGTGCCATAAGTAGCGAATCCGATAGGAGTATTTTCTAACTCAGCCACAATTACTGGAATGTTATGCGCTAGTTTGTCGTCAAACCATTTCTTTTGCGCTTCAAAATCACGAGGCTCATAATCGTATATAGAAGTACTGTGAAGAATCTGGTGATTGACGATTTCCAAAATCGTGTCTAAATCTGAAAAAATGGCTGGCCTGATCTTGATTTGCATAGTAAGTCTATTTTTGCTCAAATTTAATAAAACTATTTTTAGATTAGATAAAAACCCTTACAACTTTGTATCTTTGTTACTCAGAAAAATAGACAATGATTTACCCTAAAATACCTTTAGCGCAAAGCATAATTGAAATTTGCGTAGCCAAAGGAATTACCAACATAATAATTTCACCTGGATCCAGAAATGCTCCTTTAACGATAGGTTTTGTAAATAATCCCGCCTTTAAATGCTACAGTATTGCCGATGAACGTGCAGCCGCTTTTTTTGGTTTGGGAATCGCACAACAAACAAAGCAGCCTGTCGCGTTAGTATGTACCTCAGGTTCGGCTTTATTGAATTATTATCCTGCAATAGCCGAAGCGTTCTACAGTCAGATTCCATTAATCGTGATTTCTGCAGATCGTCCGCAAAATAAAATTGATATTGGTGATGGACAAACTATTCGTCAAGAGGATGTGTTTGCGAATCATTCTATATATAACGCCAATTTAAATGAGAATTTTTCTGCCGAAAACGATACTAAAATTATTGAGGCAATTTCTGTTTCAATTGCTCAAAAAGGCCCAGTACATATTAATGCCCCTTTTGAAGAGCCTTTGTATGAAACGACGTCTGAGCTTTCTGTGAATATAATTGTTGCCGCTTCCGCAAAAGATAAGTCGTTGTTTTCAGACGATGAGGTAGCGGAGTTCGCGACGATTTGGAATAAAGCCACAAAAAAAATGGTCCTAGTGGGCGTGAATGAACCCGATGCCATAAGTGAAAATATAATTGAATCCTTAGCAGCTGATGATTCGGTGGTGGTTTTGACTGAAACAACTTCAAACCTGCATCATCCTACATTTATCAATACCATTGATACTTTAATTACGCCTTTTACCCACGAAGATTTTGAGGATTTCAGACCTGAAATTTTAATTACTTTTGGAGGAATGATTGTTTCGAAGCGAATCAAAGCTTTTTTACGAAAATACAAGCCAAAACACCATTGGCATATCGATTCCTTGCGTGCATACGATACATTCGATGCGCTGACAAAACATTTTGAAGTAGAGCCAAATGTATTTTTTGATGCTTTTTTACCATTGACAAAATCAGTGGCGAGTAATTATTTCAAGGAATTGGATGCTGTGAAAAAATTGCGCACATTAAAAAGTAAAGTTTACTTAGATAAAATTCCGTTTTCGGACTTTAAAGTATTTGAAAAAGTGATTCCGAGTTTGCCAAAAAACGCACAGTTACAAATCAGCAACAGCTCAGCTATTCGTTATGCTCAGCTCGTTGAGGTAGATCCTTCAATCGAAGTCTATTGCAATCGAGGAACAAGCGGAATTGATGGAAGTACTTCGACCGCTATTGGTGCGGCTGTAGCCAATGAAAAACAAACGGTCTTTATTACAGGAGATATTAGTTTTTTATATGATAGCAATGCGTTATGGAACAATTATATTCCAAAAAACTTTAAAATAATAGTGATAAACAATGGAGGAGGCGGAATTTTTAGAATTTTACCTGGTCATAAGGAAACTGCTGTTTTCAACACTTACTTTGAAACTTCCCATTGTTTAACAGCAGAACATTTAGCCAAAATGTTCGGTTTTAACTACACTATTGCGAGTGATGAGTTCAGTTTAGAAAAGGGTTTAGCACATTTTTACAGTCAAAACGAAAAACCTGGGATACTAGAAATATTTACACCAACGCTTGAAAACGATTCTATTTTATTGCAGTATTTTAAGGAATTGGTCTGATTATGTAAAAAAGCGATGAAATGACTTTGTATTTTAGTAGTTTTTTACTTAAAAAGAAGCGGTGCTTCGAATTAATGTTTAAATTTGAGATTGTAATAAGCTATTAACCAAAATATTAAATTTTTATTTATGAGCAAGAGAGACGAATTAATTGAAAAGTATGCTGCAGATTTAAAAGATAAATGTGGTGTAATTCCAAATATGGATTTATTGACAAAAGTTACCATTGGTTGCGGTCCGTCAATATATAATTCAGATGCTGCAACGGTAGCTGGAAGTCAGCAAGCAGAATTAGATACAGTTAAAAATAATTTCCTAATCAAAAAATTAGGTTTAGCAGATGGAGCAAATTTAGATGCAGGAATTGACGCCGTAATGGAAAAATACGGACGTTCTAATGCAAATAAATATAGAGCTGTCGTTTATTACTTATTAGCAGTTCACTTTAAAAAAGAGAGTATCTACAATTAACAGTATATTTTAAATTGTAAAAGCGCCTTTGGGCGCTTTTTTTATTTCTGTGCCATATATAAATAGCCTTTCGGTTATACTAAATTTATTCATCAAGCAGCTGCTGTACCTGAATATGAAATTTTTCCCCGCTATAATCAGCAAAACCTGTATGGCGCATTCTAACGATTCCTTTTTTATCTAATACGACTGAAGTAGGTAATGAGCCAGAATAAATTTCTTCGGGAACCTTAGATACCGCTTGCGCTATTGGCATTGAATAGTTTTTCTTCTGGAAAAACTTTTTCCCTGTGGCAATATCATCATCCAAATTTATCATCACAAATACAATCTTATCATTGTCTTTAAATTCCGAGTGAAACTTTTCGATAGAAGGAAATTCGGCAATACACGGTGGACACCAGGATGCCCAAAAATTGATAAAAACAACTTTCCCTTTCAAGTCAGCTGTACTTCGAATATTACCTTCGTAATCCTTAAAATCAAAATGATTTTCGAGTGTATTATCTGTAGAATTGACCGAGGAAATTTCAGCGTTAAAGAGACCAGTGAACATTAACTGCTTAATTAGAAATGATTTCGCATCTGGACTGAATATTAGAAGTCCAAAGACTATTAGCATTAAAATTGATGAAAAGTGTTTCTTGATTTTATTTAAAACTACAAGCTTAGTAGTTTGTTTCTCGTTTTTATTATTTTCAATCATTGTTATTTATCTTAAATTATATTTTATAGAATAATTTTTTGAAAACCAAGTAACAACGCGTTACTTGGTTTTCAAAAAATTATTATTTAATGATTCCTTCTTTCATCTCTTCCGAAGGTTTTAGAATTATTCGATCTTCATTTGAAAAATTCCCAAATACCTCTGCCAAGGTATCTAATTTAATACCTTCTTTTACAACGACTTTTTTAATTTCATTATTATTAAGTGTAAGAACAAATGTTCCTCTCTGAGTGTTAAGAATACTTCCATTTGGTACCCAATACGATGGTGATTTTCTTTGCAGTTTAAGGTTAACTTCGGCATAATCACCGCCTTGTAGTTCTCCAGAGGTATTATCAACATCAAATTCTATAGTCAAAGAACGATCGTTTCTATTCAAGAATCCTGAACTTCGCGATAGTTTTGTTTCGAAAGTTTTTCCGGGTTGTGAGCTTATCGAAAAAGTGGCTGGCATCCCTTCCGTAATTGAAGCAGCGTGTTTTTCAGGAAGTGAGAGTGTTAATCGCAAGCGGTTCGCTTGCGCAATCATAAACAAAGGAGCACTTGAACCTGTTCCCGCTAAAGCTCCTACAGAAATATTTCTAGCAGTTATTATCCCGTCAAAAGGAGCGGTGATGCGTAAATATTTTTGAAGTTGCGCTGTTCCTGCCGTTCCTGCACTAGCACTTTTATAAGATGCTTGGGCGCTTTCCATTGTACTTTTTGATCTTTCCAGTTCTATTGCCGCAACAGCTCCAGCCGTTTTTGAAGCATCTAGCATTCGGTCATAAGCTTGTTTTGCATACAAGTAATCACTATATGATTTTTGCTCAGATGACTTGTCTGAAATGTGTTTTTGGTTCATTTCTGGAGCCACAAGTTCCGCTAATAATTGTCCTTTTCTGACCTTTTGGCCGCGCTCCACAAATATTTTTTGAACAAAACCGCTAACTCTTGCATAAACTGCCACTTCTTCGTACGGTTGCAATTCTGCTGGCAATGATATTTCGTATTCTGGTTTTATATGTTGGATCACCACTGTCTTAAGATTTTGTAATTTTAAAATTGGTACTTCAACCTTTTTTAAATTCTCTTCTTTCTTATCAGAACAGGCAGTAAAAACAAATAATGAGAAGGTTGTAATCGCTGCAATTTTTATTTTTTTATTTATATCGTACATTTTTTTATTTATTAAAAAGTTATTTTACAAAGTATTGACTCTCTTCATCATCTGGGTCGAGGGATGGATTTTTAATCGCAGTTCTGGTTAGCATGGACGAAAAGAAATGCGGAACCAATAATAGTATTGTTGCGGTAGAAGCTATTAGCCCACCAATCACTGCTCTGGCTAAAGGAGCAACTTGTTCAGCACCATCACCAAATCCAATTGCCATCGGTAACATTCCTGCAAGCATTGCGGCTGCCGTCATTAATATAGGTCTAAGTCTTGACGAAGCAGCAAGGCGCGCTGCATTTGCAGGTTTAAGTAATAAGTTTTTTCGATAAAACTCAGCTTGATTGACTAGTAAAACGGCATTGGATACAGATACACCAATTGACATAATGATTCCCATATAGGACTGCAAATTGAGCGTGCTTTGTGTGATAAATAAAATCAATAAACTTCCTGCGATGACTGCTGGAACCACCGACAAAATAATTAAGGGCACTTTGTACGACTGATAATAAGCCGCCAACATTAGAAATATCGCTATAATTGCAACACCTAATCCCGCTAATAAATTGCTTAATGTCTCATCTAAAAGCTGAATGGTACCTTCGGTCCAAACTTTAACTCCACGCGGTGGTTCTCCAACATCTTTAATTGCTTCTTTTACAGCAGCTGAGGCAGTTCCTAAGTCTTTTTCGTGCAAATTTGCAATTATTGTTACGTAGCGGTTGGCACCTTGTCGATTTACTTGTGCTGGAGTACTTACTCTTCTTACAGTCGCAACATCTTCCAGAACAGGTCTCGTACTTCCTTTCTTTAATGGTAAGGATTTAAGTTTTTGTTCCGATGACATAATTGCTTCGGGAATTTGTACCTGCACCTGAAACACAAGTCCTGACTTTGGATCTATCCATAAATTCTTATCAGTAAAACGAGTCGAGGAAGTCGCGGCAACCAAGCTCTTTGTAATATCTTGAACCGTCAAGCCAAATTGTCCTGCTAGATCTCGATTTATTTCAATTTCTAAGGTAGGATATGCGACAGGTTCTGCAATTCGAACATCTCTCAAGTAGGGAATCGTTTTTAAATTGGCTTCAATTTTAGAGGCAAAAGCAAAAGCGGCTTTCAATTGTCCGGCACCCACTTTTACTTCAATAGGAGTCATGGCACCTTGGCCCATTATCTTTTCAGTAAGTTCCATAGGTTCAAAATTAAGAGCTACTTGCGGATGACTTTTCTTAACCGCTATCCTAATTTGTTCCTTTAAATCTTGGATTGATCCAGTATATAATTCTTGATCAATTGATACTTGTAGAATGGCCTCATGAGAAGCGTTCGTAAAAGTAAAAATCGGATTAATAGGCGAGTTTGCTGGCTGCATCCCAACAAATGCTGACGATATTGCTAGGCCATTTTCAGGAACTAGCGTTTTAATTTCCTGCAAAACTTCTTTTACGATTCTTTCTGTTTTTTCCAATCTACTTCCCGTAGGAGCTTGGATGCGAAGTTGGAAATCACCACTATTCGATAGTGGCATGACATCAGTACCTACATTTGGTAACAATATCGCTACTAGACCTACCGCCACAAATATGTAAAGTAGAAGAAGGGAGATCGCTTTTGTAGACCATTTACGCATTCGATACGAATAATTAACACGAAACTTTTCGAAGAAAGCACGCTTTCTAGGAGTATTAGCCACTTCATTTTTTTTCATTTTCATCATCCAATTTGCCAGAATAGGAACAAATGTTTGAGAGGCGATAAAAGAAGCAACCATTGCAAAAGCTACTGCCATTGATAAAGGCATAAACATATCTTTTGGTATTCCTGTCATAATAAACGCGGGCGTTAACACGGCTAGAATACAAAGTAAAATTAGGAGTTTCGGAATCGAAATTTCAACAAGTGCATCGCTAATCGCCCGCTGTTTGGGTTTGCCCATTTCCATGTGTTGATGAATGTTTTCAATGGTGACCGTGGCCTCATCTACTAATATTCCGATGGAAAGTGCTAGTCCGCTTAAGGTCATTATATTTATTGTTTCGCCTAAGAAATAAAGCGCAGCAACCGCACTTAAAATAGCGATTGGGATCGTTAGAACAACAATTATTGCACCTCGAGTGTCACCTAAAAATAGAAAAATTACCAATCCTGTAAATACAGCACCTAGTATTCCTTCGTGAATTAAATTGGATAGGGAAGTTTCGATGTATTTTGATTGGTCAAATTCATATTTTATACTCACATCTTCAGGAATTTGATCCTTCAACATAGGTAAAGATGCTTTCAAATTTTTAACAGCGTCAAGTGTTGATGCATCTGCTTTTTTTATAATAGGAAGATAGACCGAACGTTTGCCGTTAATTAAAGCATATCCCACAGTTTGATCTGCTCCATCTTGAACACTCGCAACATCTCTTACGTAAATGGTGCGTGAATCATTTGTTTTGATTGG
Source organism: Flavobacterium sp. XN-5 (assembly GCF_008033395.2). NCBI lineage: Bacteria > Pseudomonadati > Bacteroidota > Flavobacteriia > Flavobacteriales > Flavobacteriaceae > Flavobacterium > Flavobacterium sp. XN-5. The sequence continues at coordinate 85,574 of NZ_VOGZ02000010.1, read as the reverse complement.
TGTATTAAGAAATTCTTCTGGACTTTTTGCTATAGAATTAATAGGAGCCATTAAATTTTCATCGCCTATACGAATGTTACCAGCAGGCGAGGGTAAACTGTTCTTTGTAATGGCAATAGTAATTTCTTCGGCACTCAAACCATTGGCTTGCATTGCTTGTGGATCTATATTGACAACAATAGATCGTGCGTTTCCACCAAAAGGTGCTGGCGCCGTTATCCCTGGAATGGCAACAAACATGGGACGTACTTTTGTAAGTACTAAAGTCTGAATTTCATTAATGGAACGCTGGTCACTTTCAAATACCAATTGGCCAACCGGTAGTGAACTTCCGTCGAATCGCACTACCATAGGCGGAACGGCTCCTGGTGGAAGAAAGCCCATTGCTCTGGAAACAGAGGTCGAGACTTCACCAGCGGCTTGTGCCATGTTTGTTCCAGGATAAAAAGTCAGTTTCATTAGGGTCAATCCTTGAATACTTTTGAAGTCCATACTTTTTACTCCGCCCACAAATAAAAGGACTTTTTGAAATTCGTTGGCCATGAAACCATCCATATAAGCAGGAGAAAGTCCGCCGTATGGCATGGCGATATACATTGCAGGAAGTTCTACTTCAGGAAATATATCAACATTTATTTTTTTTATTGACGTAATGGATAAGAAAACAATTGCAATAACAGCAACAATTACTGAAATGGGTCTTCTTAACGCAAATCTTATTAAGTTCATCTAAGTAGAATTAAAGATTAGTAAAGAGAAAATTAAAATTCGAAGTGAGCTCTGCTTCATAGGCTACTAGCATCCAGTATTCCCGTGACGCTTCTAAATGTGAATTTTCGGCAACTTCAAATAATTGTTGTATTTGCAGCAGTTCGTTCAAACCTATAAGACCACTTTTGTAGCGAGATAAATACATCGTATATCCATCGCCAGCCTGTTTTACAGCAGAAGATGTTTTTTCGATTTGTTTGAATTGTTGCCTAATTCGAACTTGCACAGCTGTTAAATCTGCTTGCATTGCTTGTTCGTACTGTGCGTGAAGATTTTCTAAGCTTTCGGCTTCCTTTGTTAATCCTTGACTTTTATAGTTATTGGTTAGCAAATTTGAAATGTTCCATGTTATTCCAACTCCTGCTAGAAAATTATTGGCATTATTCGAAAAACCATCCTCCCATTTTCCAGAAACATAGCCGTCGTTGTCAATGCTAGTACCTTTATAAGATAATCCACCTAAAAAATGTACTGATGGCAGCGGAGCGCTTTTTTCAACAGCACTTTTAGAAGTAAAAAAGTCAGCTTGATGTTTTAATGTAGTAAGAATAGGATGTGAACTTTCAATTAATCCACTTCTATGTTCAAGATAAGGAACTGGAGAAGAGAAATGATTAAGTGAACTATTGAGTTCAAAAACTTCTTTTCCAGAAAGCTCCTTTAGCTTAATAAAGGCGGCACTGCTGTTTCCTTCTAATTTATAGTTTTCAGCAAGTGATTGCGTGTGAGCAGAAGAAGCCAGTAAACTGTCAGCGGCAGGTTTTATGCCCGCTTTTGACAAACCAGAAGTGATGGATCGAATTTCGTCTAATCGTTTCACTGTTTTCTCATTCCAGGTAAGTTTAGTTTTGTTGTATAAAAGCGTGATATACCTTTCAGATAAAAGCTTTTTTAGACTCAGTAAATAAGCGTCTTTTTCGCTATTTTTTTTATTTGTTGCTGCGCGAGCGGCTTGATTTTCTTTTCGAAGTTTACCAAAAGAAAAAACTTCCCAATCTACAACTGCAGATCCAAAGGAGTTTGAAGATAGAGAAGCGCCATGCAGAGAAGCATCACCACTAACATTAAAAAAGCCGGCTTGCGGAAAAAAGGCACCACCGCCGCCGTTGTACGTTCCATAGGTGCTTTGTACTTGCGCTTTGATTTGAGGCAACATATTCGATTTTACGGCACGCTCATTTAAGGCTGCAGCATCAGCAGAAGACTGTTTGGCTTTAATACCTGAGTAATTTTCTTCTACGTTTTTCCATAAATTTCCCAATGTCTCGGGAGATTGTTGTGCATATAAGGGAAATGATATTCCCATGACAAGCCACACAAATATGACCGTCAAAAGAGGTTTGACCATAATAAAATAATAGATTTTGAGATCAGATTTTGATCAACTAATTAAAAAATTGATGTACTGAAAGATGCCATAGCGGAGGGTTTCCTTATGGCAATTCTAAAAACTATTAGGGTATCAAATGATCAGTTTGCGGTAAAGCAAAAATATGGGAAAAGAATCACTTATTTTTAAGCTATTGTAAAAAGGGTGTTTTCTCTTTTCTTTTTCAGAAACAGAAAAAAGAAGAAATACAATTGCAGATAAGGTAGCAATTGCTACTAAATTAGCAGTAATCGAAGTTGTTTTTACAGATTGTAATAAATCGGAAGCAAAGGTTTGCGAGCAGAAATTTGTAACGGTGCTAGAAAAAAGAGTAGTTCTTTGGTTTCCCATTTGCTCCAAAGCGATTGGAATTCCGATAATTTCCTTTATTTCATTTTTTATGAAACAGCTAGAAAATAGGACTACGGTTATTGCAACAAATGTAAAAAAATGTCGCAATATTAATTTCGCACTATTTTGTAAAGTCCTATTCATTGCCGCGAAGATATGTTTATTGAGAGCAAACACAAACCACAATCAATATTTTAAGCGTTTTTTAACTTCTCTATAACTTTTCGGTAACTATTTCGAAGTCTTTGTAATTATGTCGTTTTTGATATTTTTTTCGAAAATCGAAAAACTTTATAGGTCTCAGAATATAGTTGAAACTATTTACATTAATATTTTAAATGTATTTCGCCACGAATTTCACTAATTAGCACTAATTAATTAGTGAAGGTTTGTGAAATTCGTGGCGAATTTTTTGGTAGAGCAGTTAGATGCTATAGAATCCATTCTTTCCTGAAGTCTAGAACTCCTTAACGAATTGGAATTGGAAAAACCGGTAAGCTGGCATGTCCTAATTCGTCTATTGCTTGAACTGCAAATAGGAAATTATCTTTAGAATAGGGTATTGTTGCTTTTGTATCTTTTACAAATATTGTTTTCTCCCAGTTTGTTGCTGATGTTTCTCTAATTAGGATTTGGTAGCCGTACACTTTTGTGTTTTCAGCTGCTTTCCAGAGCAGAGTTGAGAAATTTGTCAGGTCTTTTACTTCTATTCCTACATTTGTAGGTGCTTTTGGTGCCCAAGCTAGATTAGCCAACGTGGCTAAATTGGACGCAGAAATTTTTCGAAGGTACTCAAAATCCATAAATTCAGGTAAGTCACCATATTTAACGTCGTTTTCGGTACGTAAGTCTTGATGCTGATGGTTGTAGTTTTCGTTCATTTCGCAAAAACGAATCGCAGTAAATCCATTTTGACTAAAAGGAGTGTGATCACCACCGCGTAAAAAACGATCGTTTCTGTAGACAAGATTTACCTCTAATTGGGCAACATATTGATCCGTTACCGTTCTAATGTAGCGGGCTAATAATCTAGAAGGACTGTCGTTGTCTCTATTGGTTAGTTTTCGCATTTTTCCTTCTTCTTCCGTTTCTAAGTAGGGAGTTGCTTCGCTAAATACTCTTACTTTAGTGTTGTCTCTTAAGTTTGTTCCGCTGGATAAACTATTTCCTATCATATCGTTGTTTATCATCGCCACAATATTCCAGTTTTCTTTTTTGGCAAGTTCTGCTAAGTGTCTGGCACCATATAGTCCTTGTTCTTCGCCTGTTACCGCAACAAAAATGATAGTATAGGGAAATGACCTTTTACTCATGATTTTGGCTAGTTCCATCATAGCTGCTACACCAGATCCATCGTCATTAGCACCCGGCGCATCCGATTTGGAATCCATAACATCTGAAACGCGGGAATCCAAATGACCACTGATAATTAGTACGCGATCATCGCTAGAATCAGTTCCTTTTAATGTTGCCATTACATTTCCCAGTTGGCTGTCGACTGCGATACGTCTTCCATCTGCTTTTATAGTGAAATAATCGATTTTAGAAGTCAATCTTCCGTTTGATTCTAATGCATATTTTTCGAATTCAGATTGTACCCATCGTTGAGCTGCGCCAATTCCGCGCGTTTTACTTTTAGTATCGCTTAAAGTATGTCTAGTTCCAAAAGAAACGAGTTTTACTACTGTATTTTCAAGGTTTTCAGCTTTAATTTCAGTAATCATTTTTTTGATTTCGGGATCGTCAACGATTATTTGGGCGAAGCTCATTTGAGTGAAAAGCAATAAAGCAAAGAGGTAACAAAGAGGATTTGGTTTCATTTATTTTTTGGTATTTTATTTAAAGAATTTAAAATTAAGTAAAAAAAGAAAGTTAATAGCTAGTATAATTAATTTTAATAGTTGTTTAATGAATTTTTTGTTGGTTTATTAAGGAACAAAACGCTGTAATTTAGCCCCGATAGCAGCAAGTATCCTTTTTGGGCTGGGGTTTAGCCCAAAAGATACTGCGGATAGCGGGACTAAACGTTATTGAGAGTGATAGTGTTTTTGCTTCTAAAAAGGAAAATATAAGGGAATTGTAAGAAGGAATGGGGTTACTATTTTCAAACTTCGTACCTTTGCGCCTTAGAAAATACAAGAAAATGATTGAAATAGGAAAATACAATACGCTTACAATACTTCGTGACACAAAAGTTGGTTTATTTCTGGGTACTCCAGAGACAGATCCTGAGGGAATACACGACATACTTTTACCTAATAAATATGTACCTAACGAATTTGAGATAGGTGAGGAGTTGATTGTATTTGTTTATTTAGATCATGAAGAACGTCCTGTAGCTACCACTTTAGAGCCTTATATTTTATTGAATGAATTTGCACTATTGCGTGTGAACTACACCAATCAAATAGGTGCTTTTATGGATTGGGGAATGGAAAAAGATATTTTGGTTCCGTTTAAAGAGCAAGCTCGTCCTATGGAAAAAGGAAAACGCTACTTGGTATACCTTTATATGGATGAAAAAACCAATCGATTAGTTGCTTCAAGTAAGACAAATCAATTTCTTAAAAATGAAGAGCTTACGGTTGAAAAAGGTGAGGAAGTTGAATTAATAGTTTCTCATATTACCGAGATAGGGATTAACGTAATTATCAACGAACGTCATAAAGGTTTGCTTTATAAAGATGAGGTTTATGATGATGCGATTCGTACGGGAGATCGTATGCGTGGGTACATAAAAAACATTCGTCCTGATAATAAAATAGATGTTTCTCTGCAAATTCAAGGCTATGAAAGTATCGAGCCTAATGCCGATAAAATTCTTGACGAATTAAGAGCCAGTCGTGGTTTTTTAAGGCTAACGGATAACTCGCACCCAGAAGACATTAAGACCGTTTTGAAAATGAGTAAGAAAACGTTCAAGAAAGCAATTGGTGCTCTTTATAGAGAAAAGCTAATCGAAATCAAAGAAGATGGAATATACCTGATTAAGGAATAAAAAAAAGAAAGACTAATCGAAAACGGTTAGTCTTTCTCTTTTAAGTGTCGTTTCGTAAATTATAAAACGGCACCAAAATAATTACAATTTCATTTTTTAGTGTAACTTTTTGCTTTTGTACATAGTAGTTTATTATAAACACTATTTTTAAAATATTGACTTAAGCATAAAAGTCCTTCAATGAATACTTGTCTTTAGATGTAGAAAACATATACTTAGTAGCTAAGAATTAATTTCACATTAAAAGCCATTGGTTTTGTATATATATAAAGATTATTTCTCTACTATTTATAAGCTTACAAATTAAGTAAGCGAGAAATGAATTCTTCTTTTTTAACCGTCGGTGTTACTCTTTATCTATTGCTAACGAAATAAATGATTTTCTCATTTGCTCGATTGTCAAGGAAACAGAATTAGTAGTATAATTTAGTACCAAATAACAAGGAGCGACAAAAATTTTAATCGAATTCAAATTATTCTTTTTTTAGGTTAATAAATCAGTGAATTTTTTAAAATAAAGAAGTAGAATTTAATTGTATCCTACTGATTATCTTGGTTTAAAAATAGTAATTATATCAATTGGTAGTTGTTAATATTTTATTTTTTTTGAAAATTTAACACTTTACAGCCGTTTATTTCGAGAAGGATTTCCAAAGCTTCCTAGCTAGAATAGTATATAATGTAAAAAATGATTTATTTTTACACTTCAATAATTTAAAACAATTATAATGGATTGGATCACTGTAAAAGAATACGAAGATATCACCTATAAAAAATGCAATGGAGTTGCCAGAATAGCGTTCAACAGACCTGATGTGCGCAATGCTTTTCGTCCAAAAACTACAGCGGAACTTTACAATGCATTTTATGATGCGCAAGAAGACACTTCCATCGGGGTAGTTTTATTGTCTGCTGAAGGGCCTTCGTCTAAAGATGGAGTTTATTCTTTTTGCAGCGGTGGAGATCAAAACGCAAGAGGGCATCAAGGATACGTGGGAGAGGACGGCCAACATCGTTTGAATATATTAGAAGTACAACGATTAATCCGCTTTATGCCAAAGGTGGTGATTGCTGTGGTTCCTGGTTGGGCTGTTGGTGGCGGTCATAGTTTGCATGTGGTTTGCGATTTGACATTGGCTAGTAAAGAGCACGCTATCTTTAAGCAAACAGATGCTGATGTAACTAGTTTTGACGGTGGTTATGGTTCAGCATACCTTGCAAAAATGGTAGGGCAGAAAAAAGCACGCGAAATATTCTTTCTAGGACGTAATTACTCTGCTCAGGATGCAATGGATATGGGGATGGTTAATGCTGTTATCCCTCATACTGAATTAGAAGATACTGCATATGTATGGGCGCAGGAAATTTTAGGAAAGTCACCAATGGCTATAAAAATGCTAAAATTTGCCATGAATCTTACTGACGACGGAATGGTAGGGCAACAGGTTTTTGCCGGTGAAGCAACAAGACTAGCCTATATGACAGAAGAAGCTAAAGAAGGTAGAAACGCATTCCTTGAAAAGCGTAAGCCAAATTTTGAAAAGAAATGGTTGCCATAATTAGGTTTGGAATTTAAGGCTTAGAGTTGGTTTATAAAACAGGCTTTCAATTTATTGAATGCTAAATTTTAATTAAATAATAAATGGAGAACTTCTCAAACGAGACTATCGATACTACGCAGCTTCCTAAATTTGAAGAAGTGCAATTTTCTGTTTTACATTCCGATTATTGGAAAGTGAGTCTGTTAAATGTAATTATCTTTTTTCTAATAACGGGAACAGGTCTGGGATTATTACTATTTTTTAATAGAGAATTATTGGTTTTTGCAGTCGAAATTTCGGTGGCTTATTTTGTTTTACTTTCTATTGTTTTGTTGCTTTCGAGAATTAGCTTTAAGAAAAAAGGATTTGCTTTCAGGACTCATGATGTGCTTTTTAGATACGGAATCATAGCGACAAATACGATTGTAATTCCTTATAATAGAGTGCAGCACGTAGCTTTACATGAAGGATTACTATCTCGATATTTTGGATTAGCAAAAGTGGAAGTTTTTACTGCAGGTGGTAGTTCGAGTGATATTGAAATTCCAGGAATTAAAAAAGAGCAGGCTGAAAATATCAAACAGCTGTTGATGGGGAAAATTCAAAAACAACTGTAAATGGAGGATTCTTTGCATCAGCCTCAACGGCAGTCCTCTATTGGTATTTTGATACTTTTTGTTGATACGGTTCAAAAATGGGGTCGCGGTTTGTGGCCTATAGCGGTGATTTGGCTTTTTAAATTCGATGAGCTCAACAAAGTATATTTATTGTTAGGTTCGATTCTAGTGGTGATCATAATTGGAATTGTCGCCTACTTAAAATACCTAAACTTTACTTTTTATTTAGATAAGGAGAATGAGGAATTTATTATTAGCGAAGGAATTTTAAATAAAACAAAGACCATTATTCAGCTGGATAAAATTCAACAAGTAGATATAAATCAGTCTTTGATACAGCGACTGATTGGTGTTTATGAATTGAATGTCGACACAGCAGGAAGTGCTAAAAAAGAAGGGAAGATTAAAGCAATTTCGCATTCCTTGGCCTTAGTTTTGAAGGAAAGGTTATTGGAAAGCGATAAAAAAACTGCCTTTTTATCAGAGGAGCAGGTTGTTATGGAAACGGAAAGTGCTGAGAAAGATTCTTTTATTAAGATTAGCTTTTTGAGCTTGCTGAAAGTGGGAATCACTTCTAATTATGTAAAAACGCTGGGATTAATACTGGCTTTTTTCATGACCGTGTATGAGAACAGTAAAAACTTTCTAGCCGAGTCTGAATTTAAAGAAGAACAGTTTGACGCTTATGTTGCCCAACGTTCCGTTATCAGTTCGATTGTGTTATTTTTCATTGTAATGTTTGCTTTGGTATTGATTATAAATCTACTTCGAGTTGTTTTTAAGTATTTCGACTATAAGGTGGCGAAGCAAAACGGTTCTTTGTTTCTTACTTTTGGTTTATTGAGTACGAAGAATACCATTGTGAAACCAGAAAAAGTACAGATTACCACTATAACGAGTAATTATTTTCAGAAGAAAATGAATATTCTCGAAATTAAAATTAAACAAGCGACCAGTAGTGATAAAGAGAATAGCAAGACTGTAATTGAAATTCCGGGTTGTAATAAAACTGAAAAAGAAGCTATTTTTGACTTATTATTTGGTAAAATACCTCAAAAAGGAGTTGTTTTAAAGCCAAATTACCGCAAGCTAGTCTTTTCAATATTTCTGTCGATGCTGCTGCCAGTGATTGCTTTTTTTGCTTTTGCAAAATTTATTCAGCCCGCATTTTTTGATTATGCATATGGGGTTTTATTGTACTTGTTGTTTGTGGGCGTAATTGTTTATTTTGGATTTCAGAACAATAGGCTGTATATTAACGATGATTTTATAATCAAACAAGTGGGTGCTTGGGATATTGATAATATGATAATTGAACCTAGTAAAATCCAAGCTATTACCACTTCACAGTTGTTTTGGCACAAGAAGGCTGATATTGGTTCGATAATAATACATACAGCAGGAGGAAATCTCGCTTTTCAATTAGGTGATTTTAGCACAGTGAAACACTATGTTAATCTGTGGTTGTATAAGATAGAAACATCTAACAATAACTGGATGTAAGCCATTAAAAAAGGCTTAAAATAAAAATTTAAAAAATATAATTAAATAAAATAAAATGAGACATTGGATTGAAGCAGCGCGAATTAGAACATTACCATTATCTGTTTCTGGAATAATAGTAGGAAGTATGTATGCATTGGCAAACCCAACAGACAATATACTTACTCCAACAGAAGTTTTTAATTGGCGGATTTTTGGTTTTGCTATTTTAACGACGCTTGGATTGCAAATCTTATCTAATTTTGCCAATGATTATGGTGATGGGATAAAAGGAACGGATAATGAGGACAGGGTAGGACCAAAAAGAGCGATTCAAAGTGGGGTGATTACGCCACAAGCAATGAAAGTAGCTATTATAATTACAGCCTTGCTCACATTACTTTCGGCAATATTGTTGATTTATTTTGCTTTCACTGACACCAATATTTACTACTCATTATTCTATTTGGTATTGGGGATCCTCGCGATTTTATCGGCAATTCGATACACCATTGGTTCAAAAGCTTATGGTTATAGAGGGTTTGGCGATGTATTTGTATTTGTGTTTTTTGGACTAGTGAGTACATTAGGGGTAAATTTTTTATATTCAGAACAAATCGATGTCGAACTCTTATTACCAGCAGCGGCTATAGGATTCTTGAGTGTAGGTGTTTTGAATTTGAATAATATGCGTGATGAAGAATCAGACAGAAAAGTAGGTAAGAATACTCTGGTTGTTAAAATGGGTGGAAAAAAAGCGAAGCTGTATCATTACTTTTTAGTCATTTTTTCTATGATTTTAGTATTAGTTTTTGCCTTGATTAATAACTTTAAATTTGATCAATACTTGTTTTTACTGGCTTATCTTCCTTTAACTAATCATTTAATTACTGTTTATAAAAACAAAAATGCCAAGGCATTAGATCCCGAATTGAAAAAATTGGCGCTAAGCACATTTTTGCTTTCGGTATTACTGGCCTTATGTATGATTTATTTCTTTTCAGATATCATTGTGAATACTCTTTTAGGTGGGCGATAATTAAACTATAAATTATGAAAATAACATTTTACGGTCATGCCGCACTTGGTATTAAGGTAGGCGGAAAACACATCTTAGTAGATCCTTTCATTTCTGGAAATCCATTAGCGGAGCATATCGATATCAGTACGTTGAAGGCTGATTATATTTTGCTGACACATGCGCACGGCGATCATATTCTGGATGTAGAAGCAATTGCAAAACGCACAAACGCTGTCATCGTTTCAAATGCGGAAATTGCAGGTTATTATGCGACTAGAGGATTGCAAGCACATCCTATGAATCACGGCGGAAGCTGGAATTTTGATTTCGGGAAAGTAAAATATGTAAACGCTGTTCATTCTAGTTCGTTTCCAGACGGTTCTAATGGAGGTAATCCGGGGGGTTTTGTAATTGAGGGCGAACATAAAAACATCTATATCGCGGGAGATACTGCCCTTACAATGGATATGAAGTTGATCCCCATGCGTACCAAACTTGATTTAGCAATTCTTCCTATAGGCGATAATTTTACTATGGATGTCGAGGATGCAATTTTAGCGTCAGACTTTGTGGAATGCGATAAGGTATTGGGTTATCACTATGATACCTTTGGTTATATCGAAATCGACCACAAAGAAGCCATTCAAAAGTTTTTCAATAAAGGAAAAGATCTGATGTTGCTAAAAATAGGCGAGAGTATCGAATTATAATATGATTTAGGAGCTATTTCCAGCTGTATGTTGCAATCTTATGTGCCCAACCCAGGCACATAAGGATTTCCACTTCCATCTGGGCTAGTTTCGTAAATTAAATACAAGAAGCACCAGTGAATAGAATAGTTTTTCTGCTATTGATTAGCATTTTTTATCAGTCTGGGTTTGCTCAGCAAGACGGTTATTGGGACAAAGACAGAGCGACAACAAAAGAAATTATTGTTTCTGCCCGAGACAGAATTATCATCAAAACCGACGATTTCCCTGTTGGAACCACGGAGTTAATTTATCGAATTACACTGCTGGACGACAATCAGAAAATGGCCGGTAGTTTGGTTTCGGTTTTAAAAGCAATTCCAGATCCTACAGGAATTAGTCAAGGTTCTGCGGGTGCAGTTTTCTTGCTTTCTCGCATTTCAGGAGATGACAAAAGCAAGTACGCTGTTTTCTCGTCAAATGAGCTGGCGTTAGCGTATCAAAAAAACGGTAAAATGGATCAGGCTTGCTTAGCGCAAGAAACGCCGCTGAGCAAGGATGCCAAGCGATTATCAATTGATAAATCATCGTGTTTAAAAAGCGCAACTAGAAATTTATGGTTTGGTTTCGAAAGTTCGAATTGGATTATGAAACAAAAAATCGTTCTAGAAGTGGTGCCTTGGGTAGATACTAAATTAAGTAGAGGCTGGACATTAGAAAATAGAAAATTTGTGATCAATCAATGTAAAACCTCGGCCTTAGCTAGGAAATTGGCTAATTCTGATGATTTTTGTATTTGTATTCAAGAGAAAATTCAAAAGAAATATAAGTTTCAGGAATTTCAGGATCTTCTTGCTATAGAGCAAGCGAAGGCGTATAAAGATAGTGGGGAGAGCTGTGTTAACGAAACAGGCGTTTCTAGCGGTATTTATGCTGATTTGCGTACCCAGGCTGCAGTTTTTACTAAGAAAGGCGAATACGGCCGAGCTATTGAGCAGTATCTCAGAATGATCAACGATAAGAAAGCAACAGCTATTGATTATGCTAATATTGGCTACGCCTATATTATAACCAAGCAATACGGCAAAGCAATTAAATTCTTGCAGGAAGGCGAGAAGCTGGATGATACTGAGTTATTGGTAAAACTAAATTTGGCGCACGCTTATTTGTTGAATGATGAATATCGAAATGCAAAATCCATTTACAAAGAATATCAATCTCAAAACGTGAACGAAAGCCTGAGTTGGACTCAAAAAATAAAACAAGATTTTACGTCTTTTAAAAAGGCAGGAATTAAAAATGATGATTTTGAGAGAGTTTTGAAGTTAGTGGAATAAATTTAAAAGTCCAAAGTCCCAAGCTTAAATCCCGAATCCGAAAATCCTAAATCTCTAATTACTAAATCCTCAATCAACTTGAAAGCAACCTATCATAAATACATGCTCGATTTCAAACGTCCATCTGGAACTTCTCGTGGCGTCATGACTGAAAAAGAAACCTGGTTTTTAGTACTTGAAAAAGGTGGAAAAATAGGAGTAGGTGAGTGCGGTATTTTGAGAGGTTTAAGTGTTGACGACCGACCGGATTATGAAGAAAAGCTACAATGGACTTGTGCAAATATTCATCTGGGAAAAGACCAACTTTGGGAAGTACTAATTGAGTTTCCTTCGATACAGTTTGGCGTCGAAATGGCATTTCAATCTTTGCAAAGCGAGACCCCTTTTTTACTGTTTCCTTCGGCCTTCACTGAGGGCAATAAATCAATCCAAATTAACGGTCTCGTTTGGATGGGTGAAGCGGATTTTATGAAGCAGCAAATTGAAGAAAAATTAGCGCAAGGATTCACTTGTGTGAAACTAAAAATTGGAGCTATAGATTTCGATAAAGAATTGCAATTATTGCGCTATATCAGGCAACATTTTACTCCAGAACAAGTTGAAATCAGGGTAGATGCAAATGGTGCTTTTACTGTAAATGAAGCTTTAGATAAATTGATTCAACTATCTGAATTTAAGCTACATAGTATAGAGCAGCCGATATTGAAAAACAATACTGACAGTATGTCAGAACTGTGTAAAACGACTCCTTTTCCTATTGCCTTGGATGAAGAGTTGATTGGTGTGTTTTCATTCGAAGAAAAAGAGCGATTACTACAAAAAATAAAGCCGCAATACATCATTTTAAAGCCTAGCTTTATAGGCGGTTTTCGAGGGACACAAGAATGGATATCGCTGGCCGAAAAGTACCAAATTGGATGGTGGATTACCTCTGCTTTAGAAAGTAATATTGGCTTGAATGCTATTGCACAATGGACCTTTTTACAAGCTAATTTGATGCCGCAAGGACTTGGAACAGGCGCACTTTATACTAATAATTTTGACTGTCCGTTAGAGGTTTCAGAAGGGCAACTTTGGTATAAAAAAGACCTTGGCTGGAAGTTTAATTTAGCTGAATTTAGGAAAGACTCTTAGCAAGCGATTTAACTCTTGAAGTCATTATTTGTTCGTTAATATGATCAATTAATTGTTTTTTATCAATTGGCTTCGAAACGTAGCCATTGCCTCCAACTTCAATTGCTTTTTCAGCTTCATCCGTAAACACGAATGCGCTTTGTGTGATGATAATTACGTCTTGATTAAACTCTCTTATCTTTTTAATTGCTTCGTATCCGTTCATAACAGGCATTTGAATGTCCATTAGAACAATATCAATATCGGGGTTGTTTTTACATAAATTGACCGCTTCAAATCCGTTTCTGGCTATCAATAAATTTTCACCGAATATCTTTAAAATTTTAGAAATAAACTTTAACGAAATACTGTCATCCTCAGCTACTAGTATTTTCAATTGTTGAGTTACGTAAGGAATCTGCGGCAGCGGAGTTTGGAATTCCTTGTCAATTTCATGGGGTTTAATAATGGGGATTTTAAAATAAAAGGCGGCTCCGCTGTCACTATTATTCTCGGCCCAAATTTTACCTCCCAGAAGATCAACGTAGGATTTCGAAATGTATAAACCCAATCCTGCGCCTTCATAACGTCTGTTTAAAGAATCGTCCTCTTGTATGAAACGTTCGAAAATAACATCTTTTTTACTTGGATTAATTCCGATACCGGAATCTTTAACGTAAAAAGTGATCGTGTTTAAGTTTTTAAAACAGCCTATTTCAATGGATCCAGATGCGGTGAATTTTAAGGCATTGCTTAGTAAATGAGAAAGTACAATTCGGACTTTTTCTTGATCTGTCCTTATTAGATTCTCGTTTTCAGCGATAGAATTGTTTATTTTAAGCTGAATGTTTTTTTGTGTGGCTTCATTCTTAAAAATAATATAGATCGATTCAATTTGATCTTTAATTGAAGTTTCTTTATAAGATAGACTCACTTGTCCAGATTCTATTTTTGAGACGCTAACGATGTCATTTATGATATTAAGCATTCGATCGCCACTCTTTTCAATCACACGAATATACTCTCGTTGTTCATCTCCTGAAAGTTTAGGTTCCTTTAAAAGTGCTGTAAAGCCTAAAATACCGTTCATTGGAGTGCGAATTTCGTGACTCATATTTGCTAGAAAAGCCGATTTTAATCGGTCGCCTTCTTCGGCTTTCTCTTTTGCATGTATTAATTCAGTATTGATTTTTTGAATTTGTATAATGCTCTCGTACAACTCTCTATTTCGTGTCTCGAGTTTTGCATTCAGGTCTTTCGATTTTTGTTCTGCTAACTTGCGTTCTGTTATGTCCTGAAAAAAAACAACAATCCCTTCTTTACTTGGAATTATACGATTTTCAAACCAACGATGCCATGGCACGAAATAGTCTTCGAAAATTATTTCCTTTTTGGTTCTCATAGCCTTGTAATATACTTTGTGGAATGGTTTTCCTACAGCTTCAGGAAATATAACCCAAGCATTTTTACCAATGAGGTCTTCTGGTTGTTTTTCAAACATTTGACAGGCTTTTTGGTTTACAAAAGTATATTTCCAGTCATTGTCAATGGCAACAAATGCATCCGACATGTTTTCTAAAGAAACAGTGAGTTTTTCATTAATGTGATTAATCTGATTTTTATTAGTCTGATATTGATCGGCTATGGTATCAAATCGATCTTTTAATGCCTTGTAATCTTGTTGTAGTTTATAAAAATCGGTGGCTACTTTAGTAGTATTTAAATTCGTATAATCCATCCCTAATAAATTCAAGTTAGGTATACAAGTAAATGTATGCCGTATAATTTTTAAAAATTCATAGGTCTAGTTAATCGTAAATTGGGGTGTAATAAATATAATAATTATTAGATAACAAACTCAAAAAAGTATTTTTTTTGTGATTTTCTTTTCAACAATGCGTGTTTGTAAATAATGGAGTTTGTAATTTATTATTTTTATTTGTAATATGCCAATATTTTGCAATTGCTAAAAGCTAAAAAGCATTCGTGCGAAGATATAGTTCTGGCTTTTATTCTTTATTTTCTAACATTAACATTAAAATCAGGTGCTTCTACCAAATGAAATGTTGCTGAGGCCATTTTTACGGCTCCATTCGTAGTTTCAATTTCGGTTAATATTTTGGTAAACAATTCAGATTTTGTACTTCTTCTTTTTTTATAGCCCACTACGTAACGAAGGGTGTATTCTGCCCAGTTGTCATTTGCAACTAAGGTAATCATTGGCTCAGTTTGTGCGTCTTCTAAACGGTATTTGTTTTGTAGTGTTTTCCATTTTTCCTTTGATCTAACAGTTAAATCTCCAGCCACTTCAATTCCGGCTGTTAGGATTATTTCTTTAGCTTTCGCATAATCACTACCATATTGAATAGGAATTTTAATTTCATCCCATAAGAAAGGAAAATCACCAGAGTAATTAAAGACCGGCTCCTTAAAAACATAACTATTGGCAATCAACACAATTCGACCATTATATAAATCGCCGTCAACCCATTGTCCAGTTTCCATTATGGTGGTTCTAAGTACGCCAATATCCATTACGTCACCTTTGATTCCACCAAGTTGTACGCGATCACCTGTATTGTAAAATCCGCCAAACATGATCGCTAACCATCCCGCAAAAGAAGCAATCACTTCTTGAAGCGCAAAAGCAATACCTGCTCCAGCAACCCCGAGCGCAACGGTAAGGTTCCCTAATTTGTCACTGAATATCACCGTTAAAAGAACTATAGTTAAAAAATAACCTATAAAACTGCTAAATTTCTTTGCCTTGTATCGATTATTATTGTCGGCAATTTTAGAAAGCAGATTTTTTTGAATCGCTTTAATAAGTATCCAAATAACGGCTAGTCCAATGAAGAAGCTTACAATTTTACCCACTGTAGGGTTGTAGAGGTATTCTTGAATTTGCTCTTCCATTTGTTATTTATTAATGTGAACAACGCGCTGTGGGAAAGGAATTGTAATATTGTTAGCATTAAAAGATTCGAACATTTTAATTCTCATTTCGCTCTTTATGTTTTCTACGCGAAACAATTCTTCGGACCAAAAAAATATTGAAAAATTCAATGATGAATCTCCAAAATCAGTAAAACGAATAAAGGGAGAAGGTAGTTCTAAAATACCGTTCTGATTGTTAACGGTTTCTTTTAAGAGTGACATTACTTGCTTGATATCAGAAGCGTAATCAACACCTACAGTCACCTCAAATCGAGAAGCGAGATTGCTATGGCTCCAGTTGATGAGTTGGTTTTTGGTTAAATCAGAGTTAGGTAATATGATATACTTGTCATCTCTGGTTAACACAGTGGTTGTTCGCAAATTAATTTCCTGAACCGTGCACACCATTCCGTTTAATTCGATAACATCATTCACTTTTACAGAAGAGTCTAAAAGCAATAAGATTCCAGATATAAAATCACTAAAAAGATTTTGTAATCCCAATCCAACCCCAACTAAAAGGGCAGCTGATCCTGCTACGAGTACTGATAAATTAAAACCGAATAATTGTAATCCAGAGATAATAGCCACCAAAATAATTGCATACCTAACTAATCTATAAATTGAATATTTTTTGGCGACATCAATTTTTTCGACTCTATAAATCGCTTTTCGGATAATTTTTAATACTAATAAGACTACGATTAAAAAAATTATCAGTTTTATAATACTGATAACTGTAATATTTAGATCACTATATTTAAAGAGTGTATAGTCGATTATTTTTTTCATGTACTTTATTTTTCACTTTTTGATAATCTTAGTTTTTAATTTCCCACAACTTAAGTTTACATAATTAATCGAACCCCCCCTAATTCAGCAACGCGATAAGAAAAGCGATCTCCGGGAGAACCAATGAACATAAAGTTCTTTGGAATTTTCCATTTTTCTGAAAGCTCATCAATAATTTCTGGGCCAAAAACTCCTTCAAGTTCGATGAATTCAATATCAATATCTGGGTAGGCGCGGTCTAAAACTTTAAGATCCATAATTAGTGATTCGTTAGAAGGTACTCCCTTCAGTTTTACGTTTACTATTTTTAATTTTTTAGTAGATTCATTATTTTGAACGTACTGCATCACTTTATTCAAAATAGCAACATCATCTCCTTTGGTAAAAAACACAAACTCCTGTGAGTTTATTTTTAAATTCAATTTCATTAAATAGCGATTACTGAAGATGACCATTTTTCGCATTGGTTTGTAAAAGTATTCTAAAGCGTCTATTGTTAGTTGAATGAGAAACGACCTGTTTAACATGATTCCTACAAACAGTAACGAAGGAACGAGATAATTTATAAAAGTATAGAAGGAGTCCACATTCAACTTAATATTGCCTACAAAAGCTACAGCCACCATAGTGACGGCCGCTACCACCGCTATCCCTCTTGCTTTCTCTGGTCGGGGTAATTTTTTGCGCTTGTACTTCAATAATAAATTTCCAATGCCAAATAATCCCATAACGGCAAGGAAGGAGAAAGTATATACGCCAGCTAATGTTACAATATTACCTCCAGTAACAAATAAAACAGAAAGACATAATATTAAAAAACTAATAATTATTCGATAATGTGCACCTCGTTTGTTTTGTTTTAAAAAGTAATTTGGTAAAATCCTGTCTAATGTCATACGGTTCAATAAACCGGACACCCCTACAAAAGAGGTTAAAACAGCTCCACATAAAACTAAAACTGCGTCAATGGAAATTATATAAGCAAGCCAAGTACCGCCTGTTGTTTTACCAAGGAAGGCTAGTAAGGATTGTTGATGTTCGCCCACTTCGGCTAGAGGGATAATACATATTAATAGGAAAGCGATCATTGGATTAAAAAAACTGACGATGGCCCACATGTTGCGAAGTGTTTTTGGAAATACCCCATTTTCTTGCTCCTCAACAAAATTTGCAGAACTTTCGAAACCAGAAATCCCTAACATCGCAGCCGAAAAACCTAAAAACAGTGCATTAACAATACCTCCTGACGAAACTGGCAGGTTCCAGTTGATATGAAAAGTCTGTAAGCCATGATTGATTAGAAACCATCCTGAAGCAATAACTAATAAACAAAGTGTAGCTATGTGGATAATAAATATAATTACCGCAACAAATGCTGATTCTCCAATTCCTAGAATTACTAAACCGGTAAAGGTTAATAATACGATAACCGTTGTGACTGTTATATTTATACCTGGAATAATACTATGGAGATAATGCATTCCTTCGGATGCTGAGATTACTGCAGTTGCCATATATGATAACACCGTTAATGTTGCCGCAAGGGAAGCCATCTTCTTGGTAGAAGTATTTAATAACACATTATACGCACCACCATTAAGCGGAATTGCTCCTACAACTTCGCCATATATCTTTCGAAATAAAAATAAAACAACAGCTACAAATAGTAAAGAAATCCATGCATATTGTCCAGCATACATAATGGTAAGAGCCGAAACGTACAAGCAAGAAGAACTAATATCATTTCCACAAATCGCTGTTGCTTGTAACTCATTTAACTTCTTATGCAGTACTTTTTTCATCGATAGAGTGTTTGGGAAAATTTCTATTTATACTGCAATATAAGCATTTGTGCTAAAATGCCAATTAAGTAAATGAATTCCTTTCTTTCGTATGAGAGTCAAAATCTACATAAAGTGATAATTAATTTAAAAAAGGAGATTTAAGTGTGAGGCATTACAATTGCGAATTATTGACTCAAAAGCGAAGCGCTGTTACGAAAATTAACGACAATACGGTTGTTTTATTTCGAAATTTCGAACCAAAAAAATATAGACATTAACTTTAATAATACAGTGTATTTGCGTAAATTAGCAATGGCTATTGCCAAATTATTAACGAAATCGTAACATTATGAAAAATTCAGGTCTTATTTGTGTGCTATTTGCTTGTATTGGATTCGGAAGTTGTAAAAATGATCAGAGTGAAAAACCCACTAAAACTAAGAAAGTCGAAGCTGCGAAATCGATAAGCGTAGTGTGTTATCAATCTATCTATGAGGCAGATACACTTGATTTGAAAATTAACACTTTTGAAGATGGAAAAGTAACGGGTGATTTGGAGATGGCAATTGCTGATATGCCAAAAAAAGTAGGAGAACTAGCTGGAGAAATTCATGGCGATACCATATTTGTTAGCTATACATTTGTGCAAGGCGGTTATACCAAAAAGACATATAAAAACCCATTGGCTTTGCTGAAACGTGGGGACCAGCTTATTTTAGGTAACGGTAAATTGCAAACTACCTTAGGAGCTACTCACTTTGTAAAAGGTGAGCCAATAGAATTTGATCGTGTGAAATATAAATTTAACGCTGTGGACTGCGTTGAAAAATAAGAATTAAATAGGGGAGAGCAATCTCCCTTTTTTTTATGGGAATTACAGAAAATGTTTAATTAAGCCATTCCTTTTTTTCTATAATTCTAAAACAACGCTCGGTACCAAGATAGAGCGGGTTTAAGTGCTTTTCAGACCAAAAGCCATCTAGCAAGTCCTTAGATAGACATCGATAAACTGCAACTCCTTTATAGATTTTGAGATCTTCTCCTTGGTAATTAAAATTGATGACAAGAATATCGTCTTTAAAAAAACCGGTTCCTATTTGTTCTTGCTCCTTATTGATAAGCCATTTGGTGCATTAGCTTCCGGAGCCATTTCTGGGAAAGGAATGTAATTGAAGAAGTGATCCAGTCCAAAAAAGAGTAGAAAGACACTGAAAAAGATACGAAGCACTAAAATTAATTTTGAATTCGTGTATTTGCTTTTTTTGTTAACTTATAGAATTAATTTTGTGTTTTTATTTTACGACAAACTTTTATAAAGCAGAAAATTATTTAAGTTTGATTCGATTTAAATAAAGCTGACAATTTTTGGCTCTAAAAAATATACTACTCTTGGAGAGCCTTGAGGCCTGCTCTAGCGATTCTAACGTCTTCGCTGCCATGGGCACCACCAACGCCGATGCCTCCAACAATTTTACCATTAATGAAAATGGGTATGCCGCCGTCAAGAGCTAAAATATTTTCATCCAAAAAACGAATATCCTCAGGGATAGAACCATCTTTAATACCTTTAGCAATCTCAGCTGTTTCTCGTTTTTGAGAACACGCAGTAAATGCTTTTTTATAACTAGCTCTTATGGTATGTACGCCAGCATTGTGATGTCTGAGAACTGCAAGCGTTTGCCCTGATTTATCAACCACACTAATCGTCACATAGAGCTGGTCTTTTTCGGCTTCTGAAAAGGCAGCTTGAATCATTTTTGCCGCCATATTTCCCGTGAGAATAGGTTCATTTGGGATATTTTTTTGAGCGTATGTCATAGCTGATAGACTTGTAAGTATAATAAAGATTATTTTCTTCATCAAATGTGTTTTTTACTGCATTAGACTAGTATTCAAAATATAAACGTTCAAAATGTCATTTACACCTTGAACGTTTACAAAAAAAATATAATTTATAGTAACTGTTTACTATTATTTTTGAGCATATATTAGTTACCTCTATAAGTAGAATATCCAAAAGGAGATAAAGTTATTGGAACATGATAATGTTTGTCGTCTTTAATCTCAAAAACCACTTCGATAAAAGGATAGAAAGAGCTTTGATTTAATTTTGTAAAATAAGGCTCTACATAATACGTTAGTTTGTAGATTCCTTTATTATTTTCACCTTTTTCTTCTTTTAAAAAGTCTTTTATACGTCCGTTGTTATCTGTATATTTCTCATCAATGGTCGTCCATTTTCCATTATCTTTTTGTTTGGACAAACTTATTTTAACATTTGGAGCCGGTTCTCCCTGCGTAACATCTAGGATATGACTAGATAATTGGTATTTTGCTTCTTGTGCAAAACTTACACTTGCAAAAGCAAGCATTAGCACGATTAAAAAATTCTTTGTTTTCATTGTAAATTATTTATTGATTTTAAATTCTAAATTTTCTACAGCTTGTACTGCAATGTTGTGATCATTTTCTCCGCTACCACCACCAGAAACGCCTAAACTTCCTATAAGTTCACCGTTTTTCCAGATGGGAACTCCGCCGCCTAATAATAAAAGCTCAGGAAGTGTATTTAAGTTTTTAGCACTTTCGCTGCTTGCTGCGTTTTGCATCAGTTGTAAACTGGGAGTTTTAGTAGATAAGGAGGTAAAAGCTTTTCGTCTTGAAGCCTCTGTATTATGTGGCCCTACATTATCGGCTTTTAGTAACAATAATGTCACGCCCGAGGAATTAAGTATTGCGATCGATACATTTTTATCTATTTTTTGAGCTTGTAGGTTCGCTTGTTCTGCTAATTTTAGCGCGCCCGCCTGATTTAGACTGCTTGATTTTTCTATATATTGAGCTGACATGCTGTAGCTCATAAATACTAGTAGTGCAGTCATTACACCGTTTCTTGTTTTCATATTTTTTTAAATTTCACCCTTATTTTACAAAACGACTGCAGCCGATTTGAATTAAATTTTTAACACGTAGACCTTATTTTTTATCTCTTAATACTCTCTTTCTCACTTTACTTAAAAACTCATGTGATATTCCCAAATAAGCAGCAATTTGATGTTGCGGAATTCTTTGCCCTAGCGTGGGATATCGTTCATTGAAATCTAAATATCGTCTATCGGCAGTTTTATGAAGCATACTTATCATTCGCAATTGCGTCGCTGCCAATGTTTTTTGATTCATGATTCTGAATAGTTTTTCGACTTTAGGAATAGTACGATAAAGTTCTTCTTTTTTGGCTCTATCGATTGTTAGAATGACCGAGTCTTCTAAGGCTTGAATGTTTAGTTTAGAAGGACTTCCTGAAACAAAACTCCCAATATCGAGCACCCACCAATCTTCAATAGCAAAATAAAGTATGTATTCACGAAGATTTTCGTCTTGGTAGAAAATCTTAAAACAGCCTTCAAGAACATAGGATTCATATTCACAAACGTCTCCTTCTTTTAAGATAACCGTGTTTTTATCCACTTTTTCAAGAGTATAATACGAACTGAATTGCGTCCATTCATCGTTTGATAAATCAACATAATTCAAAATGTTATTTTGAAAAGACGGATGCTCGCTCATAAATCTATTATTTTACATAATTTTCGCTTGTTTCTATTTTTGCATAAAGACCACCTAAGGCATTTAGCCCTGCCAAAAAGGATTCCGTTACTTGTTTTGCCGGAATTACTTTGCCGTCGAAATCTCGATTTCTAGTCGTAACAGCATCAGTAATTATAGTGTTTTCAAAACCATAATCCATAGCAGCCCGAGTTGTAGAAGCGATACAAACATCGGTCATCATTCCGCAAAGTACTAATTTAGTAATATTATTTGCCTTTAAATAATTTAATAAATCCGTATCTCTAAAACTATTTGGATAGTTTTTAGTTATTACCTTTTCTCCTTCTAGAGGTGTCACGCTTTTATGTATTTCGGCACCTTTTGTATTTGGCAAAAAGAAGGTTGCACCTTCCTGTAATGCGATATGCTGGACGTGTATCACTGGCATATCAAATTCTCTAAAGTAAGATAAAATCGTGGCAGCATTGTTTGCCGTTTCCTCTGGCGAAACTAATTCCATGGTTCCTTCAGGAAAATAATCATTTTGTATATCTATAATTAGTAATGCTGCTTTTCCTATCTCAGAAATTTTTAATGTATTTGTCGTCTCTTGTCCCATTCGATTTTTGTTTTTACTGTTAGTATTCGTTTGATTAAGATGTGTTTACGGCTGGGAAATAAAAATAGTACTAGACTTTTTTCTGCCGCCTTAATATTTTGTTTAACATTTGTTAGCAAAGATAAAACAAAGGTAATTTATAATTTGTTGAACTAGTTCAAGAAAAGGAAAATTTTATAACAAAAATATGAAATGGCAGTTCAATAAAGTTGCAGTTTCTGTTTGTATAGTTGAGGTATGCCAAAAACAAACAAACCCGAAAGGAAAATTCCGTTCGGGTTTGAGTTAATGAAAAAAATAATCAGAAAGATGTTTTTTATATAAGCTTTATAGAAGCACAGCTTCCTGACTAGTTTCCATTTCTTTGGTACAAGTCTCCCATAATTGATAGCCACCGGACAGATTTAAAACTGATTTATAATTATTTTGTCTTAGTATTCGTTGGGCTAAATAACCTCTTAACCCAGCCTGGCAATAGGTATAAATATTTTTATTTAAATCTAATTCGGTCATTCTATCTCTTAAATGATCTATTGGAATATTGATAGCATTTGGAATCGAACCCGCATTAAATTCCGTTTCAGATCGCACATCAAGTAGAATGTCATTATCTGAAATCTGAGAAAACTGGTCCCAATAGAATATGCGCAATCTATCCTGCAAGATATTTTCGGCTACAAAGCCAGACATATTCACTGGGTCTTTAGCGGAAGAATAGGGCGGGGCATAGGCATGTTCAAACTCGGATAGGTCATAGACTGTCCCTTTATTCTGTATGATTGACGATAAAATATCGATTCTTTTATCAACACCTTTATAACCAGCGACCTGAGCACCTAGCAGCTGTCCGTTCTCTGGAGAGAATGCAATTTGAATATTCATTTGCTTGGAACCAGGATAGTAACCAGCGTGCGAACCACCAGGAATGGTGGAAACGATATGCTTAATGTTTGCTTTAGTTGTTAGATGTTTTGAGGCGATTCCTGCTGTAGCAATGGTCATGTCAAACACTTTCACGATGGCTGTGTTTATCGCTCCATGATATTTTTGTAAATTTCCCAGTACAATATTAGTAGCGCAAATTCGTCCTTGCTTGTTTGCCGGACCCGCTAAATAAGTATTCATCGATTGATTTGTGATCGGGTTTGCAAATTCGATGGCGTCACCAACTGCATAAATATCAGGGTCTGAGGTTTGTAAATATTCATTGACCCAAATTCCTTTAGCATCCCCAATTTTGAGGCCTGAATTAGTCAACAATCTAGTGTCTGGTTTGACACCAATAGACAAAATGACAATATCGGCATCGAGAGTATCGCCACTTTTTAATAGTACTTTTATCGAATTGTTGCTTTTTTCGAAAGCCGTAACAGCAGAATTGAGCAACAATTGAACTCCCTTATAACGGATGTGTTGCTGAGCAATAGCCGCTATTGGATAATCTAAGGGAGCTAAAATTTGATTCCCCATTTCGATTATGCTTACTTCCATGCCAAGATCAAAAAGATTTTCAGCCATTTCGAGTCCTATAAAACCGGCACCAATAATTACTGCTTTCTTGGCTTCCTTTTGCTGTATAAAATCTTTTATATGATCAGTGTCGTTTACATTGCGTAAAGTAAAAATACCAGTATTGTTTATCCCAGCTAAAGGCGGTCGCAAAGGCTCAGCACCAGGAGACAAAACTAATTTGTCGTAGTTTTCTAAATATTCATTGCCTGTAATATGATTCAAGACAGTTATCGTTTTTAATTTTGGATCAATTTTCATAACTTCTGTCATCGTTCTGACATCGATATTGAATCGTTCCTTAAACGATGCCGCGGTTTGAATTAACAATTTATTCCTCTCCTTGATTACGTTACCTAAATAATATGGTAAACCGCAATTAGCATAGGAAACATGTTCTCCTTTTTCGAACATTATAATTTCGGCATGTTCGTCTAATCGTCTAAGTCTTGCGGCAGTACTTGCGCCTCCGGCTACTGCTCCTATAATAATGTATTTCATTGTTATCGAATTAAGTAAACAAATTTAGCGGAGTTACTTTGAGTAAAGTATGAGAAATGTCACATAAGGAAATTATTTTTTGTGTAAAAGTATTTTTTGTAATTTTCCAATTGAAGAAAAATTGATTCAGCTGATTTAATTGGTACAACGCATGACAGGGCGTTTTTATGAATTGGAGAATAATCTTAATTTTCAATTATTCCTTGAATAAATTCAGCTAACTTTAGTGTTAACAGGAGTAACTATCGAAAAATAGAAACTCAGATTCCTAGAATAATGGGTTCATGTACTCTTGGTTTTATTTATTAAGCGGTCTAAAAAACTCTACCTTGCCACATTTGGGGCAACTATACAAATCAAAGGATTCACGGTTTAAGAAGATTTCAAAAATATTTCCGAAAACCCCAGGATTTACGCCTTCATGGAACTTAAATTTTCCCGAATATAACATAGAAACACAACATCTCAAACAATTAAGATTTCGTGAGCTCGCATCCTCATCTGGAAATTCAATTATTTTTTGCTCGGTCAGACTGTAATTGCATTTCCAGCAAACCTCAAATCCTTCTTCAATTTTCTCATTACAGTTTGGACAGTGTGTCATGCGGATATAAGGTTTAGATCATTTGTTAAGACAGCTTTCTCTTGAGATTGGCTATCTAAATTAGTAAAAATAGTTGTATTCACGTTCCCGAAATTTTACTTTTTACTAAAAATTACAATTTTGAGATCTGTTATCGTGCTAATTAGAAATTCCAATTCTTATTGGTAAAGTCTCGTGCACGAGCTGAGTTTTTTATTTTTGGATATAAATGAGCTATTTTAACTCTATTTTATCTATCATGAGCTTGAAGTTTTCCCTTTTTTTATTGCCAATTAAAAATGCGATTTCTTCAATATAATCTTTTGCAAAATTAGCTTGGTCAAGCTTTCGTCCTCTGAAAGATGGATACATGCCTTTTAGGGGAATTTCGATTTCTTGCCAGTCCCCTGAGGTAGAAAAGGGTGCTATGTAGGAGTAATAATCTCCCGAATTAGATTTTATCCTAAACTGATAATTTTTACCATCTGCTTTAATTTTCAAAATAATGCGGGTATAATCCTTTACTTTCGTCTTAGGGAATCTATAACGCACTGAAGAGAATCCGCCATTATTGTCTAATGAAATACTACCTTCGAAAACACCAAAACCATCTGAATTTAATTTAAAAGTGCTGGACGATTCGCCGCCCATAACAATATCATCTACAATTGTCCAGTCGTTAATATCTGAATTTTTGTTGAAGTCAAAAATTACTTTTGGGCTGATGGAAGAAAATAAAAGTATCATACAAATTAAGTGTTTCATAATAACTCGGCTTTTCATTATTAGCCAAACTTGAAAGCAAAACGTCACTTCCGGACGTCGTAGTTAGATTTCTCCAACTAAGATAGGTGTTTTTGCGAAGAAAACGAAGGAAGTAATTTAAATATTGCTAACTGTATTCGTATTTAGTTGCTGATGGAAATTAAATTTTAATCAGTGAAATTCGGTCAAAATCCGTTTCATCCTTGTGCCAATTTTTAAAGTGATATAAATACAGAAATCGTAATAATTGAAAAAGAGACTTCGCAATCTATTTTGGCCAAAGCCATAAAAACAGCATTCTAAATGTAAATTTGCGAAAGCGCAATCAATACTATAGAAACCAACGCCAATGCTAGTCCCACATAATTTCTGGTGCTCATTTTTTCTTTAAAAACAAGAATTCCTATAATGCTCCCAAGAATAATTACTCCCATATTCATTGCCGCAAATACGGTCGAAGGATTGTCAGAAAAGGCTTTATGGGATTTTAGGTAAAAAAGGATATTCCCAAAATTAAATGCGCCTACAAGTCCACCAAAAAGAATATTGATGGCTGTTAAGCGTGCTTTTTGAACAATTACATCATATAAAACAGCTCCAATCATTAGTGTCAACGCTATTGCAAAAATTACTAATAACGAACTCGTAAATGGAAGACCAGTCGATAAAGCGATTTGCTTGAAAAGGATGTCTATGAGTCCAAATCCCATTAGTACTGTAGCAGGATATATCCATTTATTGCTGGTATTGGCAGCTGGTTTAGAAAGGATGAGTAGTAGGGCAGGAAAGCCTATCAAAAAGGCCGTAATCTTTAATAGATTGAATTCTTCGTTAAATATAAGCCAGGCTGCAAGTAGCGGTATAAAAAGTGAAAGCCTTTGGGCAGCATCTGTTTTTACGATTCCCATGTGTTTTATAGAGGCCGCTAAAAAAATAAATATTGACGGAAGTAGAATTCCAAGCGTAACATAGATAGACCATGGCGCTGTGTCATCTATGGTGCTTAAATCAGGGCTAAATACCAGAAAACAAAGTCCTATTGCAAACAGGTAATTCCAACTTACAATTTGGATCACGCTGATATTGTATTTGCGGGATAATTTAAAAATTACACCTACCGTGACGCTGCATAAAATACTTAATAGAAGAAATAACATAGACTGAAAATTAGTGGCTATAAAAGTGAATTGCTATTAATGCTCTTTTGTTTTATAAAATATTCAATTTAGAACTAAAAAAACTCCAGCAGTACTGGAGTTTTATAGGTATAAGAAGAAACGAATTACGCTTCTTCCATGGTGTGATAAACGTTCATGACGTCATCATCTTCTTCCATTTTTTCGATCAATTTTTCTACATCAGCCATTTCAGCTTCTGTTAGTTTTTTAGTGATTTGAGGAATTCTTTCAAAACCAGACGAAAGGATTTCAAGATTGCGGTTTTCAAGTTCTTTTTGGATAGTTCCAAAACTGTTGAAAGGCGCATAAATTAAGATTCCATCTTCGTCTTCAAAAACTTCTTCAGCACCAAAATCAATTAATTCTAGTTCTAATTCTTCTGGATCAAGTCCTTCAGCTGGGATTCTAAAGTTACAAGTATGGTCAAACATAAACTCAACAGAGCCTTGCGTCCCCATATTTCCATTGCATTTATTGAAATAACTTCTCACATTAGCAACGGTTCTATTGTTGTTGTCAGTAGCAGTTTCAACTAAGATCGCAATTCCATGTGGAGCGTAGCCTTCAAATAAAACTTCTTTATAGTTGGCTGTGTCTTTATCGGTTGCTTTTTTAATAGCACGTTCTACATTCTCTTTCGGCATATTTGCTGCCTTAGAGTTCTGAATAACGGCTCTTAATCGTGAATTAGCTTCAGGATTTGGTCCGCCTTCCTTAACGGCCATTACTATGTCTTTTCCAATTCTAGTAAAAGCTTTAGCCATTGCTGACCAACGTTTCATTTTTCTCCCTTTTCTAAATTCAAAAGCTCTTCCCATTTCTTATTTATTATATTGAGTTGCAAAAATACAGTTATTCCGTATTTATACCAAAAACCTGTTCTGTTCTTTTTATGTATTTCGATATTTTTTTCCTTTTTTTATCATTTTGTTGACTTCAATTCATCTATTATCGCAATGGCTTCATTCAAATAGTGGTTTTTTCTCAAGTCCTGCAATTGAAATTCATTGTTTGCTTTTTCAGTCGGATTAATAGTTAACAGGTAATTATTAAGTCGGCAATTATGGATAATCAATTTGTTTGTTTTTGTATCGAAAGCATTTATTTCCTGCCATAATTCATTGATTTCAGCCTTGTCATTAATGATGCTCGCTAGGGTAAGCGGTCTTGAGATTTTTGGGGTGTTCATTAAATTATCAATTTTAGTATTGAGTTCTTTTATTTCGTTGAAATACGAGTTGGCAGCGATTCTATTGGTACTTTTTTTAGCAATTTTTTCTATAACGCTATTTTCTTGGAATTTATTAAACCTTATAGAAGTTACTATGCTGTCATTTTTAAAAGCAGTAGGATAGTTGCGCTCTTTGTCATATATAGTTTCATAAATTTCAGGGACTAGGACATTGGGAATTATGCCAATAGCTTGCACACTTTTTCCAGTTATTCTATAAAATTTATTAATGCTAAGTTTCAAAAAGTTTTCCTCTTCATCATCGTCTAAAGGAACTATGGACTGCATTGTCGCTTTACCAATTGTCGCACTACCTAACAATACTGCCCGATTGTAATCTTGAATTACAGAGGCAAAAAACTCACTTGCTGAAGCCGAATTTCCATTTACGAGTATTACAATTGGGTCTTCATAAATCATTCCTGGATAGGGATCATTGATTATCATCTGCGCTTTTTTATTGTCCAAAATAACTGAAATAGCTCCAGTATCGAGAAACATTCCAGCAAGTTTTATAGCTTCTTCCATCGAGCCACCACCATTGTCTATTAAATCAATGATTACACCTTCAATACTGTCTTTTTGAAGTTTTAGAACTTCTAGCGCTACATCTTCGGCACTTCCTTTGCCGTTGTTTCCTTCAAAATCAGCATAAAAAGCGGGGATTTTAACATAGCCATAGCTGCGTTTTTTATGAGTGATTAGAAAACTGTAAACTGCATTTCCCTTGTCTTTTAAGAGTTTTTTCTCTATTAGTACATCAAAGTTTTTACCTGTGCTTCTTCTCAGCGTCAACACTATTTTTTTATTAGCATCAGATAGAATCATATTCGAAATTGATTCTATACTGGAGCAGGAAACTTGCAATGTTTCTTTGAGGTTAGAAATCGCAATAATCTGGTCCCCTTTTTTTATTGCTCCAGTTTGAAAAGCAGGACCGTTGGGATCTAATTTGATAACTATAATTTCGTTGCGACTGTTCAAACTTACGTTTAGTCCTAATGATAAATGTTCTTTGGATAAAGAAGCCATAAAACTGGATTTGATATCCAAGTTAAAATAGTTAGTATGCGGATCAAAATAACTGCAAAAGTGATCAAATACACTAGTTTCTAATCCTGGTTTTCTTTGGAGTATCGCATTTATTTTACAAATCTCATTTTCGATAATTAGAAATTTAGTTTTTTTTTCTAATGTGGAAAAGTTAGCTTCAATTGAATCTAATTTGATGTTTTGAGAAACAATTTCTTCCAGAATCTCATACTTAATTTTTTTTCTCCAAGCGCTTTCAACTTTGTCTGCTTCCAGATAAAATGGAAATGCTTTTTTGTAATACCGAATCGTATCCTTTTGGCTATAATCAATCACATCAGTTTTCATTTTTTCTAAAATGGTTCTGTTTCTCAAAAGGCCGGTTTTATAAAGCGAGACAATATCTGAGCTAAAGGAGCAATCGTTTCCCTTAATTAAATCGTCTAACTGCAAGCGGTATTTATAAACAAGCGACTCGTATTCTGATTTTAGGAAAACAGTTCGAGAAGGATCAAGGCCGTCGATGAAGGAATCAAATACATAGGTTGACAAACTATCGTCTATCGGTTTTGGCTGTATATGGTAATTCTGAATTAGTGTGTTTATTTTCGAAAGTAAAATACATGCGTCCCTATCATTCTGGCCAAAAAGCGAAAATGCAGCGAGGAAGAAGACTAGAGTTATTTTTTTCATCTTCGTTTAATAATTTTCAAAAACAGCTAAAAGCTAAATAATTTTTGGGATACCTAAAGTTACGTAAAGTGCTATACAGTAACTAATTTTAAAGTGCTATTTAAATAAAAAATTAGACATAAAGTAAGAGAGGATATTGCAAAAAAAAACCGCCAATTCGATAATTTTTAAAACATCTTTGTAGATGTAATGGAAAATTAACGAATTAGCGGTTTAGTACTAAGTATTGATTTATTTCTTGTAGAAAGGTAATTTTACCACTTTAGCAGGTACATCGTTTTTACGAATTCTAATAAAGATATCGCTATCCACGGCACTATTTACTACGGTTACATAACCCAATCCAATTCCTTTATTCATAGATGGAGACATTGTTCCTGAAGTTACAATACCGATTACAGCTCCAGTTGCGTCTACGATTTCGTAGTCATGTCTTGGCACGGCACGTTCTTGCATTTCAAAAGCAACAATTTTTCTAGTAACGCCTTCTTCTTTTTGTTTTTTCAAGTTCTCAGAATTAGTAAACTCTTTTGTGAATTTAGTAATCCAACCCAATCCAGCTTCTAATGGAGAAGTTGTGTCGCTAATGTCGTTCCCGTACAAACAGAAACCCATCTCAAGACGCAAAGTATCACGTGCTGCTAAACCAATTGGTTTGATTCCGAAAGCTGCTCCAGCTTCAAAAACTTTATTCCAAATTGCTTCTGCTTGGTCATTTTTACAATAAATTTCAAAACCTCCAGAACCTGTATATCCAGTTGCCGAAATGATTACATTATCAAAACCAGCAAAATCACCCACTTCAAAATGGTAATAAGGAATTGCAGCTAAATCTAATGATGATAAAGGTTGCATTGCTTCAACAGCCTTTGGCCCTTGAATAGCAAACAAAGAATAGTCATCTGAAAGGTTTTTCATGTCAGCATCTACATCATTTCGAGCCGAAATCCATTCCCAATCTTTTTCAATATTCGAAGCATTTACCACTAACAAATACTCTTCTTCTTTCATTTTATAGATAATCAAATCATCTACAATTCCGCCATCATTGTTTGTCAAGCAAGAATATTGCGCTTTACCAATTGTCAAAGTCGATGCATCATTAGAACAAACTTTTTGGATCAAAGCCAATGCATTTGGACCAGTAAGCAAGAATTCCCCCATGTGAGAAACATCAAAAACTCCCACAGCATTTCGCACTGTTTCGTGCTCAGCATTCACTCCTTCATAAGTAATTGGCATATTGTATCCAGCAAACGGAAGCATTTTAGCTCCTAAACTTTCGTGTATGTGCGTAATCGCAGTATTTTTCATTGTGTGTTTGTATAAAATTTGAAGTCGCTAATTTATTGCTTTTTTATGGAGTGGCAAAGGAGAGCGGGAGCAAAGTTAAAAGATTCAATCGTTTTCGAAAACTCGCATTAATTTTTCAATAAAATTGTTTTTCGGAGCTATTCTAGCTATCCACTGCAAGTCCGCGCCTCGTCACGCCAAAGGGCGCCACGAGACTGTGGGCTTTCTATTTCTATCTGGGCTAGGGCAGTGGTGCTCGGTTCAACTCAGGATTTCCTATTACGAGTTTGCGAAAATCCAGAATATTTACAATAGAATTCTATCGATGATGAATTATTCGAAAGATTCCTCTTTTTCTAATTTTTCGAGTAAGGTCGCTTTAACTATTGTAAAAGCATAATCTCTTGCCTCCGCAAATGAAATGGCGTATTTGCGTTCGATTTTTTGCATTTCGATAGGAAAGGAAGCTAGCAATTTATCGTAATATGTATCTAATATTGCAGCTGAAGGCATTTCAAAATTGATGCGCAATTGAAACCTTCGCATCAGTGCAATATCAATAATTTCGGGGTGGTTAGTCGCGCAGATTAAGAGGGCGTTTTTAGGGAAATAATCGATTAATTGGATAATGGTATTTACTAATCGACGCATTTCGCCCACATCATTATCATCGTTTCCTCTCGCTTTTCCTATTTGGTCAAACTCATCCAAGAAAAGTACTGTTTTTTCTCTTCCAGCTTTATCAAATACTTGCTTGATGTTTTGTGATGTTTCACCAATTCGAGAACAAACGATATTACTTAAATTCAAGCTGAGAATAGGTTTGCCAAGTGCATTTGCAATTGCTTTAGCCGTGGTTGTTTTTCCGCAGCCAGAGTTTCCTTCTAGTAGTATCTTGTTGTTAACAGGCAAGCCGTATTTAGTAAGGGCGTCAACATATTTATGCTCTTTGACAAGTTGCTGAATTTGCTTTTGGTTGTATTCGTTAAGGAAAATGTCATCCAAAGAAACAATTTCTTTGTCGTTGATGATAAGATTAAATAGCTCCATTGTCGTATTGCTGTTTTTTTGCCTGCAAATTTAAACAATAATAACAAATAGGATTATTAATTTAGCTATCTAAAAATTTGACTAAAAGTAGCAGTCATCAAAGTACTTGTACTGTAGAATTTTTAATTTGATTGATAGTAATAATATTTATTTATTTATTTATTTATGATTCTAATGTATATAATTGCGGCAATAGTTGTTGTACAATGTAGTACTTTATGAATATAATCTGGACAAGGGACAAGTGTTGCAATCTCAACGAAACTTTTACTATTAAGTCATTTTTTATCTCGTTTGTATTTTTATCCATTTGGTAATCTCAATTAATGCTGTAGGTGAGAATGTTTGTTCAATAGCCGCATATTCCGCTGGAGAACCGGTTTTAGATTCTTGAAATAAGTGATTCAAGCCAGATAATTCCATTGTGGTTGTGTTTTTATTTCCTCCTTTTGTTAAAGCGTTTTTTATTGCCGTGAGATTTTCTTTTGGTGGAACTTGTAAGTCTTTTTCGCCATTAATAGCTAAGACTGGACATCGTACTTTTTCTAGTGCTGGCGCTGGATTATATTTTAAAAAGTACTGCATCCACGGACTTGTAATTTGATCTACTTGTAAGGAAACATAAGCCTCTTTTGACATTCCGTTTGGAATTTTAGCAGTAGTATCATTTTTTAGAAGTTCATTTATTTGGTTTGTCAGTGCTGTTTTTAGCTTTTGATCGTCATTTGAATTTACGACCATTTCAAAAAGTACTTTGTTGTTCTGAATTGTTTTTTTTATGTCGGTTTCCGTTGCGCCGTTTGCTCTTGCAATTAGCGATTGTTGTAGTAACAACAATTGGTCTCCTTGAATTCCTGTTCCTGCTAAAAGCACAATAAAACTAACGTCTTTTGATTTTGAAGCAACCATAGGGGCAATTAGACCACCTTCACTATGACCTATTAAACCAATCTGTTTTTTGTTGATTTCTTTTCTGGTTTTCAAATAACTAATAGCACTTTCTACATCGGTGGCAAAGTCGGCCGAAGTAGCGGTTTTAAAATCTCCTTTGGATTTTCCAACACCTCTATCGTCATATCGTAGCACTGCAATTCCGTTTTTGGTTAAATAGTCAGAGATAACTAGAAATGGTTTGTGTCCTAATAATTCTTCATCTCTGTTTTGAGGACCACTTCCAGAAATTAAAATCACTACAGGAAAGACACCTTCTTCTTCAGGAAGCGTTAAGGTTCCCGCTAAGGAAATGCGTGCTTTTGGATTCTCAAATGTTATATCTTCAGAATAATAGGAGTACGGTTTTGAAGGCTCTTGTGGTCTTTTTATGACTTCCTTATCGATGGCTTTTCTAGATAAATTCATTGGGAATTCTTGGCCTGCTTGTTTAAAAGTTCCAATGATTTCGTTTTCTTTTAATTCGCCTTCGTATGCAATTCCGGCGTTTGCAATTTCAAATTTAATTCTTGAGTTTTCAAAAGTTGTTTTGGTCACAGGAATCCCTTTTGCGCCTTGATCAGGGCTGTCCATTGACGCGCTAAACGTATTATCCGATTTGGTTACATTAAAAACAAGTCTTAACTGTGTTCCTTGCACTTTTAATACACCATTCCATTGTCCAGTAATATCTTGTGCTCTAACTGTAAATGAGGATAAAAGTATAATCAGTAAAATTGAAAATGTTCTCATGTAATTTATGTTTAATTTGTTGTATTTTTCTCCTAGAAAGAAATAACTTAATATTTCGCTGCTTGACCATCTTTAGGCAATGATTGCTTTATGAACTCTCTAATGTCTTCATTAGCAGTTTCTAAATCTTGCTTTCTTAAATACATCATATGTCCACTTTCATAGCCTTTCCAGCTCATTCTATCTTTCAACTTTCCGCTGGGGTCCATTTGCCATAAATTGTATTTCGAATTAAAATAATCGCAGGCACCATCATAATATCCGGCTTGCACCATGACATGTAAGTATGGATTTTGAGCCATCGCCTGACGAAGATTTTCTCCTGTTTGATCATTTGATCTATCCCAAGGATGCACTGGACCAAACATATTGTATTTAAAGTCGGTTTTGTAATTCAAATTATTTCGAAGATAAATATTGATGGCGGGAGTAAAAGAGTGTAACCATGAAGTTAGCTCAGCGTTAAAATCTGGTCGGTCTCCAGCGTCCTTGCTGTCGATTCCTTTGTAACGAGAATCCAGTCTTCCTACAGTAAAGCCCTGTTCTCTTAAAAGTTCTTTCCAGAAATAATTAAAGGGAACATCTAAGTTATTCTGCTGCACCGCTTTCTCTGAAAGTCCAGAGTAGCGTGCTATTTTTGTCGCTATCTCTTTTCTTTTTCCTTCCTCTAGAAATCCACCTTTGCTAAGTGCGGGTAGTAACTCATTCATTGTAAAGTCTTCGACTTCGGGCAACATTGCGGTTAAGTCTTTGCTTTGCAAATCGGCAGGCAGCATTTTGTGATACCATGCTGTAGCGGCAAAATAAGGCAATTTAAGAGCAGCATCAGCAGCGACTCCGCGAGTTATTCCTAAGGTTGTAGGAGAAACTAATATAACACCATTTAGATACATCCATTCACTGTTTTGCAATTCGAGTGCAAGTCCAGAAACACGTGTTGTTCCGTAGCTTTCGCCGATTAAGTATTTAGGTGAAGCCCAGCGCTCCGTGCGAGTTACAAATCCGCTAATCCAATCGGCAAGGTATTTTACGTCGGCATTTACTCCAAAAAAGGTAGATTTAGGCGTTTCCTTATTTGTCATTCTGGAGTAGCCTGTATTTACTGGATTTACAAAAACTATATCGGCAACATCTAAAATAGAATATGGATTTTCTTTTATTCCATAGGGCTGCAATGGATATCCTTCGTCATCAATATTTAATAGGGCAGGACCAGTATAAGCGATATGCATCCACACGGAAGCAGATCCTGGGCCACCGTTAAACGAAATTACTAGAGGTCGTGCCGCACGATTTTTAACATCAGAGCGTTCATAATAAGTATAAAACAATCCTGCAATTACTTTGCCTTCTTCATCCCAAACAGGCATGGTACCCGTCGTTGCTTTGTAAGGGATTTTTTGACCTTTTATAGTGGTAGTATGGTTAGTGACTACACTTTGGTCTGGATTAAAAATGAGATTCGAAGAGGAACTACTCTCTTTTTTAGGTTCTTTTGATTCTTTAGACTGTGCTGTAGTTTGTTGAGCATACGAAGTGCTGATGCAACCAACTAAGATTAATAAAAATAATGTTTTTTTCATGAGCTTATAAAACTGGTTTAATGGTAAGTATAATTTGAAGTTACTAAAGTATTATATTTTAAATGAAGAACAAATACTGACTACAATATTTGTAAGAATCTATAGCATATTTTATTGGACGCAACTAGTTTGATTTTAAAATTCGTAATTTTATGCAAACAAATTCCACGATGAAACTCATAACTGTTGACGAAATAGAAATACGCAATCGCTACAAAGCAATTGATAGCCAAACCCACAAAGGCGCTCAAGGCCATGCATTAATCATTGCGGGAAGTTATGGGAAGATTGGGGCTGCCGTCTTAGCTTCAAAAGGTTGTCTAAAAACGGGCTGTGGCCTAGTAACTGCTTTTATTCCTAAGTGTGGCTACAATATTGTTCAAATAGCAATTCCGGAAGTTATGGTCATCACGGATGCGGAAAGAAAATACATTTCGAACATTGTATTCGATATTAAACCGCAAGCGATAGCAATTGGTCCTGGATTAGGGCAGGAGGAAGCGACGCAAAAAGCATTTCACGAATTTCTAATTACCAATAACATTCCGCTAGTGGTTGATGCGGATGCACTTAATATTCTTTCCAAAAATAGATCGTGGCTTGCCTTATTGCCGGCTAAAACAATTCTGACACCACATCTCAAAGAATTGGAGCGACTAATTGGAAGTTGGGATTCAGAGGAAGAAAAATTAGAGAAAACAATTACTTTCTCTATGCAGTACGATGTAATAGTAGTTATGAAAGGTGCTCCAACGCATATTATTAATGCCGAAACGGTGTACAGGAACACCACAGGAAATGCCGCCTTGGCAACAGCCGGAAGCGGTGATGTACTAACTGGAATGATTTGCAGTTTATTGGCACAATCTTATGAGCCTATTGACGCGGCAATTCTCGCGGTCTATCTTCATGGATTTACCGCAGATATTGCTTTGCCAGAAATAGGGACTCAAGCTTTTATCGCTTCGGATAGTATTGAAAATATAGGTAAAGCATTTTTGGGGATAGAAAACAGTAATAAATAATTGTGCTTGTACTACAATTCGTCGTAGTTATTCGTACGTTTGCATCCCTGCTTTTAGTACAATTAATAATAGATTATGGAAAACAAATCCGATCTTAGAACCGTAAATGTTACACGGTATATTACCCCTTTGCGAGAAGGTGGTTCGTTGCCAGCATTGGCGGAAGCCGACGATGATTTTAAATATGTTTTAAAATTCAAGGGTGCCGGACATGGTGTGAAAGCCCTAATCGCCGAATTGATAGGCGGTGAAATTGCACGTGTTTTAAAATTACAGATTCCTGAGTTAGTGTATGCTAATCTCGACGAAGCTTTTGGACGCACTGAAGCCGATGAGGAAATACAGGATTTATTGCAAGGAAGTCAAGGTCTTAATCTTGCCTTGCATTTTCTTTCTGGAGCCATCAATTTTGATCCCGTTGTTACAGTAGTAGATGCTAAACTAGCCTCTCAAATTGTATGGTTGGATGCATTTATTACAAATGTAGATCGCACTTTTAGAAATACTAATATGTTGATCTGGCATAAAGAATTATGGCTTATCGATCATGGGGCAAGTTTCTATTTTCATCATTCGTGGACAAATTGGGAGAAGCATGCGCAAAGTCCGTTTGCACTGATTAAAGACCATGTGCTGTTGCCACAAGCTTCCATGTTGCAAGAAGCTGATGCTTTATTCAAAACGATTTTAACAGCCGAAACCCTTAAATCTATAGTAAACCTCATTCCTGTAGAATGGCTTGATTGGCAAGATACAGACGAAAGCCCTGAGGAAGTGCGCGCGGTGTATCTTCAGTTTTTATCCATGCGCCTGAACCATTCTCAAATTTTCATTAAAGAAGCCCAAAATGCAAGAGAAACACTTATATGAGTACTCGGTAATCCGCGTTGTACCAAGGGTAGAACGTGAAGAGTTCCTCAATGTAGGGATTGTTGTTTTTTGCAAGAAAGCAAAATTCATCAAAATGCTTTATACCATTGACGTCGCAAAGATGCAATTGTTTTGTGGGGAGTTAGACCTAGAGCAGCTGCAGTTAAACCTAGAATCTTTCCAGAAAATAGCTCATGGAAGCAAAGAGGGCGGACCCATTGCACAATTTGATATTCCATCTCGTTTTCGTTGGTTAACGGCTTTGCGCAGTTCGGCGATTCAAACCTCTAGACCGCATCCTGGATTATGTGATGATTTAGAAAATAAAACAGAATGGTTATTTAAAGAAATGGTTTTATAATTAAATATTAACTCCTTGAAAATCTATTAATTAAGTTAGTGATATTATATTGGTTAGATTATATTTTTTTCTAATACCATAAATTCCAGAGGTGTTTGTAAAATCGGAATATGAACATCGCTTACTGGAAAAGGTTCTCTTGCTCCTGTATCTAAATAACCGTGACGTTTGTACCAAACAATCAATTCTTCGCGAAGAGAGATAACCGTCATTACAATTTTGGGTAAATCCAATGCTTTTGCGTGAATCTCGGCTTGATGTAGTAATTTTTTTCCAATGCCGCTATTTTGTATCTCGGGCGAAACGGTGAGCATTCCTAAATACAATTGCTGCTCTTTTTCGATCAATAAAACACAGCCTACAATCTGGTTTTTCTCCGTGAATTTTAGTAGTGTGTTGTTCGTATTGGCTATAATTTCTGCTAATTCCACCTCAGTAGTACGGCTGCCTTCCAAAAGTTCGGCTTCGGTGGTCCATCCTTTTTTAGACGATTCGCCACGGTAAGCAGAGTTGATTAATTTATTTAAGCTCGAAATATCTTTGGGTTTCGCTTTTGTAATCATGTATGTTTTCTAAGTTCGGTACTGTGGCTATATAATTTTCAAAGATAAAAAAATGAAGGCTTAATTATCTTGAATTTTTGTAGTTATTATGATGTGATGTGTTTTTTTCAATGCTTCTATTTTTATTACAATTCTAATTATCTGATAGAGTAAAAGCTGTTCTAAAAACTGTAGTAATAAATTCACTTCTCAATTTCATTACCAGCAATTAGAATTTGTTTAAACTTAGAAACAAAAAAACCGCTACACTGCTGTAACGGTTTTGTAATCAAATGAGTTAAAACCTTATTTAGGCATAACTACGGTATCAATTGCATGAATAACTCCGTTTGAAGCAGCTACATCAGCAAGAATAACTGTTGCAGTCCCTCCATTTGCATCAGTCAACATCACTTTTCCGTCCTTCAAGCTTAAGGTAATGGTACCTCCTTGAACAGTTGTAACAGTGTATTTTCCGTTATTTTTGTTTATTGCATCGATTACCGTTGCAGCATCAAATTTTCCTGACACAACATGGTAAGTCAAAACGGATTTTAATTTATCAGCACTTTCTGGTTTTAATAAGCTATCTACAGTTCCTGCTGGAAGCTTTGCAAATGCAGCGTTATTTGGTGCAAAAACCGTAAAAGGACCTTCGCTGCTTAATGTTTCAACTAATCCAGCTGCTTGTACTGCTGTTACAAGGGTAGAGAAGTCTGCATTATCAGATGCGACACCTACAATGTTTGGTGTTTCTGCAACGGCCATTGTATCAACTACAACGGTTGTTGAATCTGTCATATCCATTGATTCCTCTTTTTCTTTTTTCCCACAAGAGGCAGTGATTAATCCTACTAGCACAAGAGTACTAAATGTTTTTGCTAATTTCATAGTTACTATTTTTAGTTTAAAATTAATTAATAGGTTCAAATATAGTTCTTTATATCTTTTGTCTAACATTATTAACAAAAAATTAAACATTTTATTGTTAATGGCTTTTAAATAACTGCTATTGAGTTCTTTGATAACTAGAAATAAGAGGTACTATTCATGGATTGAACCCGTAGAATTTTTTATAAAATTTTCATGAAGTTTAGCCTGATTTAGTAATATTATAGACTGATATAGATGATTAAAACTTCTTTTTTTAGATTACTATTATTTTTTAAGAGCTATAATTCCGCCAACTCCTTATCTTTGTTTATTGCAGTTTAAAAGAAATAGAATGATACTAAATAGAAAATTTATCCTCAAAGGGGCGTTAAATGAGCAATTTGCATTGGATTTAAGTTATTCTGAATCTCCGGAACAAAAAGGGATAATTATTTTTTGTCATGGATTCAAAGGCTTTAAAGACTGGGGTTGTTGGTCAATGATAGCCGATTATTTTGTGAAAAATGGTTTTGCCTTTTTAAAGTTCAATTTTTCGCATAACGGAATGGGACTTGAAGATTCAGTCGAATTTACTGATCTCGATAAATTTGCCAAAAATACTTTGGGTAAAGAAATGGAAGATATAAAGAGTGTAGAGCAATTTATAGTCAATGAATTACCGGAATTTTTATCGAAAATTAACACTAAAAAAATTTTTATTATTGGTCATAGTAAAGGCGGCGTTTCGGCATTATTGTATTGCACTCAATATGAAACTAAAATTGAAAAAGTATGTACCTGGGCGAGTCCATTTGATTTTCATCGTTCTTGGAATTCCAAATTTATTGATAGCTGGCGAGCTGAAGGCGTTCAGTATATTAAAAATGCGAGAACAAATCAGATGATGCCGTTGCACATTGAAGTCTTGGAGGATATAGAAACCAATAAAGAAAAGTATAGCTTGCTTAATTGGAGTAAAAAGCTCCAAATTCCGTATTTAATAGTTCAAGGGACAAATGATGAAGCCGTAAAAATGGAAGAATTCAATTTGCTAAAGAAACATTTTACCAAAGCCAAAAATCATATTATTCCTGAAGCCAATCATGTTTTTGGAGCTTCACATCCCTGTACAGCGACAGAATTACCAGAACATAGCGAAGAATTGGTTAGAGTCACTAAGGAGTTTTTCTTGAGCTAGTTACCTTCTCAATTTCTATTTCATTAATTTTTGAATAAATATTGTGCTTTAACATTTCCCTTTTTTTGTAGAAATGGAAGAAACAAATTTTAGATTAGAGATGTTATTTCGTAGCGTGGTTTTGTATTTTTGATACGATCTCAATATAAAGTCTACTTACAATTAGTAAGCTTTTTATTGGAAAATCTAAAGTAGCACGTTTAACAGCGAAAAATTAATTCCATTAACTCCTCGATTTCGACGAACGGCTTAGGTACTTTGAAGCAATTTTTCATTTAAGATGTTAGCTACTGCCATTTTTTACATCTCAATTAGATTCTATTTTTAAGGACGTCATAGACATTGAACCACCCACAGATTTATCATTAAATAACGTTATTTTTTCATTTTCTTCTTTCAATGCCAAGGTATAAAGCAATGGCAAATAATGTTCAGGTGTTGGGATAGCTAAATCAAAGGCTTTTCCTTGCGATTTAAAATCGATCAATTTTTGATGGTCTCCACTTAAGATATAGCTTTTCATCTTTTCGTTTGCTTCTGTGGCCCAATCAAAAGCATAATGTTCATTCAACTTTTCCCAAGCGACTAAACGTAAATTATGAACCATATTTCCACTTCCAATTATCAAGACTCCCTTTTGGCGAAGGCTACTTATTTCTTTTGCTAGTTCATAATGATATTTTGGAGGCTGCGAATAGTCTATGCTCATTTGTATTACTGGAATATCTGCATTTGGATAAAGATGACTAATCACACTCCAGGCGCCGTGGTCAAGCCCCCATTTATCGTCTAATCCAACTTCTGTTTTGGTGATGCTATTTTTAGTTTCTAGAGCTAATTCTGGACTTCCTGGTGCAGGATATTGAATGTCGAATAATGCTTGTGGAAAACCACCAAAATCGTGAATTGTTCGTGGAGTTTGCATGGCTGTTACAAAAGTTCCTTTGGTTTCCCAATGTGCCGAAACACAAAGTATAGCATTTGGTCGTAGCAATTCTTCCCCCAGTTTTTTGAATACCGAAACAAATTCGTTTTCTTCGATTGCATTCATAGGACTTCCGTGACCAAGGAACAACACAGGCATTTTGCTTGTGTTACTCAATGTTGAAGTCATTTTATTTAAATCTGTTAAATTCATACTTGAAGGTGTTAAAGGCAATAATGCCATTGTTTTTAAAAATTGCTTTCGATTCATTTCTTTTTTATCAAAAAGTCGTTTTGAGCTGTTTTTTACTCAACCAATTATCGATCGAATATTTCTCTGCTCTAAATTTTAAAAACTGTACTACTTGGCAAATTGTAAGTGAACTACAATGGTTACATCTTTTCCAATGCCAACAGCCGTTGGGTCATAATTGATATTATAATCAAATCTATTGATGACTGTTTGGGCTTTCATTCCTAATTTTTCTCCTTTGTAGCTCTTGGCAATTCCTCCATAAATTACATCAAATATCACGTCTCTCGTAACGTTCTTTATGGTAAGCTTACCGTATAGTAAATACTGGTCTGGTTTGCCAGTCGCTAAAATTTTACTGCTTTTGAAAGTCAAATTAGGATATTTTTCAACTTCAAAAAAGTCGGCACTTTGCAAATGTTTGTCCCGGGCTTCGACATTAGTGTTTATACTTTTTACATCAACGGTAAAATCAAAATTTGCATTTTGTAGTTTTTCTCCGCTTGTAGTTAAGTTTCCTGTGTATTCTAAAAATTTCCCGTTTACAATACTAATTCCGGAGTGGGAAATATCAAAATTTAAGGAAGAATGATTAGGGTCTACTTTCCATTGGATCTGTGCGTAAGAACCTAAAGTTATTAAGGTCATTGCTAATAAATAAACTGTCTTTTTCATAATCTTACATTTAAATTTATTGAATTACAAAATTAGCGATAATGCTTCTATTTTTAATGATACTACTCGGTAGTTGAGTTGTAAATATAGGAAATGAAGCAGGATTTCTTTGAGTTTAGGTTACTCATAGGATTTAAAAATTAGTGACAATTCCAGACCACACTTAAATCTAAGCGTAAGTAATAGTGACGCTACTGCAACGGAGTGAAAGTAGGGGCACGCCCTAAAAAAAAAATGAACTA
This sequence comes from Flavobacterium sp. XN-5, assembly GCF_008033395.2. Lineage (NCBI taxonomy): Bacteria > Pseudomonadati > Bacteroidota > Flavobacteriia > Flavobacteriales > Flavobacteriaceae > Flavobacterium > Flavobacterium sp. XN-5. Next base: position 42,540 of record NZ_VOGZ02000010.1, on the reverse strand, counting down.
TAAAAAAATCCGATTGGCTTGTACCAATCGGATTTCTATATTTAAGACGGGTACTTTTTAAGTTCGTACCTGCTTAATTTAATCTACAAATGGATTACTTCGCCGTAAGCGTCAGCAACTGCTTCCATGACAGCCTCACTCATTGTAGGGTGTGGGTGAATTGATTTTAGGATTTCGTGTCCTGTAGTTTCCAGTTTACGTGCTACAACTGCCTCAGCAATCATATCCGTAACTCCGGCGCCTATCATGTGACATCCTAACCATTCGCCATATTTAGCGTCAAAGATAACTTTTACAAATCCGTCTGGAGTTCCAGCAGCTTTTGCTTTTCCTGATGCTGAGAACGGGAACTTACCAATTTTTAATTCGTATCCTTTTTCTTTAGCTTGTTTTTCAGTCAGTCCTACAGATGCAATTTCGGGAGTCGCATAAGTACAACCCGGTACGTTTCCATAATCGATAGCATCTACATGCATTCCTGCAATTTTCTCCACACAATTAATACCTTCAGCCGAAGCTACGTGAGCCAATGCTTGCCCTGGAGTAACATCACCAATGGCGTAGTAACCTGGAATATTAGTTGCATTGTAAGCGTTTACAAGAATTTTATCTCTGTCAGTTGCGATTCCTACTTCTTCTAGTCCGATGTTTTCAATGTTAGTTTTAATTCCAACAGCCGAAAGCAAGATGTCTGCTTCTAGGACTACTTCTCCTTTGGCCGTTTTTACAAATGCTTTTACACCTGCTCCAGTTGTATCAATTGTTTCAACAGAAGAGTTGGTCATGATTTTTACGCCTGCTTTTTTCATGGAACGTTCCATTTGTTTCGAAATGTCTTCGTCTTCAACAGGAACAATATTTGGCATGAATTCTACAATAGTAACTTCCGTTCCCATTGAGTTGTAAAAATGTGCAAATTCTACTCCTATCGCTCCAGAACCTACGATGATTATCGACTTAGGTTGTGTCGGTAAGGTCATTGCTTGACGGTAGCCAATTACTTTTACGCCATCTTGTGGCAAGTTTGGCAATTCACGAGAGCGAGCTCCTGTAGCAACGATAATATGGTCTGCGCTATATTCTGTAACTTTTTTGTCTTTGTCAGTAACATCAACTTTTTTACCTGGTTTTAGTTTTCCAAAACCATTAATTACGTCAATTTTATTTTTTTTCATCAAGAATTGAACTCCTTTGCTCATGTCTGAAGCAACCGTTCTACTGCGTTGTACAACTGCAGGAAAATCTTTGTCAAATGATGAAACAGTCAATCCATAATCAGAAGCGTGTTTTAGATAATCAAAAACCTGAGCTGATTTCAGTAATGCTTTGGTAGGGATACAACCCCAGTTTAAACAAACACCACCTAAGTTTTCTTTTTCAATTACGGCTACTTTAAAGCCTAATTGTGATGCTCTAATGGCAGTAACATATCCGCCTGGTCCACTTCCTAAAACAATGATATCGTATTTCATTTTTACAAGATTTTCTAAATTAATTGATTTGGCGAATTTAAGGATTTATTCTGTTTTTGGAAAGATTAGAGGAAACAAAGTTTTAAAGATTGAAATACGATAGGGACGATCAAAAAGGGAATGGGATAAAATATACCAAAGTAATGTGGTATAGTTCTGATAAATAACTAGTTCTAAAACTGGTAGACTCAAGGATATGGATAGTTTGTACTATGGGAATTCGATTTATTTTCGACTCTTTTTTTTCAGATGGGATGATTCCAAATTTCGAAATTAAACTAGTTTTTTACAACTTAGGAGGCTATTTCCACTTATTGAACCACGATATCATATTTGTTTAGCAAGCCTTTTAATCCATCCAGTGAAAATTGTGCTTTTTTGAGTTTTGTCCTGCTGGGGTCTATGGAGTAATTATAACTTGATCGAAAATCGGCTTTATCAGCGATTGCTTTATCAAATTCAGAACGGTATAAATCACAGTTGTTAAAGGAAACCGCCGTTAAATTAGTACTCATAAAGTCAACGGCTACAAGGCTACTATTCGTGAATGTCGTTCCTTTCATTTTCAGGGTGTAAAATTTGGAGAAATCCAAAATACAATCTTTAAAATGCACTTCAAAAATAAGTTTGTCGCACATGGCAAAGTTCATATCGGTCATTTTACAATTAGTAAAAAAGACAGTTCTAAAGGCCACATGATTGATTTTTGCACTATTAAAATTACAGTTATTAAAATTGCAATCGATAAATGTTACAGCAATAAAATTACATTGGGTAAAATCACAATTGGTAAAGGTACAAGATTCAAATTCCTTGAAATTAACTTCCTCTTCACCATAAATGATGTCATTGTATTGTAAATCAAGGTAGTATTCTGGCATTTGTTTTTAAGTATGATTGTGATAAAGAGCAAAAGTACAATTATTAAAATTATAGTTATTTGAGTTTCACTATTTCGAGTAGATTTATAAGTAGAACTGTTTAGAATAAAATGTTTTTTTACAAAGACCATATAATGTTCTGTATAATCACAAAAAATAATATTTTTCTAAAATATTCTCAAAAGTGGTATTCAGCTTAATAATTAGACGGTTATATCCATTGTTTATTTTTAATACCAATTGTTGAAAAATAAGCAATCATAATTGGAGAATAAGGACTAATTACAGATTATTTTTAGGATATTGCTATTGGAAAAATCGCGATTTTACAAAGGACAATACAAGTTAAAATAGATAAGGTAAATAATGAGAATACTACATACTGCCGACTGGCATTTAGGGAAAAAACTGGATCATTTTTCTCGTTTGGAAGAACAAAGAATCGTGATGAATGAAATTTGCACTATTGCAGATAGTCAGCATGCTGATGTAGTGATCGTAGCCGGTGATTTATTTGACACCTTCAATCCGCCAGTGGAAGCCATTGATTTACTTTATAAAACCTTGAAAAGGCTTACTAATAATGGGAAACGGCCTGTAATTGCAATTGCGGGAAATCACGATAGTCCAGACCGAATTGACTCTCCAAACCCTTTGGCACGTGAATGCGGAATTCTATTTGTGGGAAATCCAGATGTTACGATTCCTCGGCTTATTATCGAAAATGGATTTGAAATTACACAATCAGAAAATGGATTTATCGAAATAAAATTGCCGCAGTATGAATTTCCTATTCGTGTAATTACCACGCCTTATGCTAATGAAATGCGATTGAAAACGTATTTAGGAGCCGAAAATAAAGAGGAACAATTAAACCATTTATTACAGAATTCCTGGGCCGCACTTGCCGATAAATACTGTGATACAAATGGAGTTAATATTTTGACCACACATTTGTATATGCTCAAACGCGGCGGTGAAATCTTAGAAGAACCAGATGGTGAGAAACCATTACGCATAGGAAATGCCGATATCGTTTACACAGATTGTATTCCGCCTCAAATACAGTATACTGCTTTGGGACATTTGCATCGCTTTCAAAACATAGGCGGTCATCCCAGTCCAGTTGTTTATTCTAGCAGTCCATTATCTTATAGTTTTTCGGAGGCGGGCCAAGAAAAAAAAATAGTTCTAATTGAAGCGCAGCCAAACCAGGAAGTAAAATACACCGCAATTCCAATAGAATCAGGACGGGCTTTATATAGAAAACGTTTTGAATCTATTGATAGTGCAGTCGAATGGTTGCTCGCAAATCCCTATTGTTTAGTCGAATTGACCTTAGTAAGTGATACTTTTTTTATAACTCAGGATTTAAAGCGAATCCATGAAAGTCATGATGGTATTATATTTATAATCCCAATTGTGAACAAGGACGTAAATAGGAATCAGCAAACGGCCAAAGTTAATTTAGACCAGGACATTCAAGGATTATTTAAAGATTATTTTGTTTCCAAATACAAACAAGAACCTAACGAGGAACTGTTTGCATTGTTCAACGAAATTATTGGAAGCCAAGCTAAAAACGAATAAAGAAAGCCATTATGTTACCATTAAAATTAAGTATTAGCGGTTTGTATTCCTATCAGAAAAAACAAACTATTGATTTTGAAGAATTGACGAATGCCGGTTTATTCGGGATTTTTGGAGCTGTGGGTTCTGGAAAATCTTCCGTTTTAGAAGCTATTGGTTTTGTTTTATATGGCGAAACGGAACGTTTGAACAATAGAGACAAACGCTCTTATAATATGCTGAATTTAAAATCAGATAAAGCCAATATCGAATTTGAATTCTTAAATTTTGAAGAACGAAAATTCAAATTTGTAGCTGATTGGAAAAGAAATAAAAAGCGTTTTGAAGAAACCACTTCTATAGAACGGTTGGCTTATGAATGGAAAGCGGAGCAATGGATTCCAATGACTTCAGCCGATGCGACTGACATTATTGGACTTACCTACGAAAATTTTAGACGTACTATTATTATTCCGCAAGGAAAGTTTAAGGAGTTTTTAGAGTTGAAAGGCAAGGACCGTTCGGACATGATGAAAGAAATTTTTCATTTGCAACGCTTTGATTTGGCTTCGAAAGTAGGAATCGCACAAAGTGCTACCAGAACACAATTAGACCAATTAAAAGGTGCTTTGTCTGGATTTGAAGCTATTTCTTCAGAAGCAATTGTAGCTTTAGAAAATGAAGTTGTAGCTGCTACTAGCGAATTGCAAAAGGATAAATTAGAATTGGAATTGGTGGAGAATGAATTCCAAAAAATGACAACTTTAAAGGCGAATTTTGAAGATTTAGAAAAAAAGAAAAATCATCTTTCTAAATTGAATGTTGAAAAAGTTGCGATTGATGCGTTACAGCTAGAAATTGATTTATTCGAAAAAACGGAACGGAATTTTAAATCCAATTTAGTCACATTAAAAACAGAGAAAACGGCTTTAGAAAAATCGAAAGGAAATCTGATTTCGACTGAGAATCAGAAGAAATTAATAGCAGAAATTAATTTGAAAAGGCAAGCCGCTTTAGAAATCTTGCAGCCTGATTTTAACGCTCTCGAGAATTCTAAAAACAAAGTTTCCGATTTAGAATCGATAGAAAAAACCGTAACTGCAAAGGCGGAAGTAGCAATTATTGATGAAAAAATAAAGGTTGAAGAAGCCTTGTTTTTGGAAAGTGAGAAAAAAGAAAAGGATTTAGTAGTTAAATTGGGCACAATTCAGACTCAATTGGTTGATGTCAAAAAAAATCGATTGGATACTTCTTTCATAATTGAGTTAGGAACTTGGTATCATCAACAACTAGTTTTAAAGAATAATTTAGAAGAGAATAACAAAAAACAGGATGCTTCGCAAAAGCAATTAAAATCAAAAACCGATGCTTTTCTGCTCTTGGAATTGCCTTTTGAAAGTTGGAAAACCGTTTTAAAAACAAAGTCAGAAACACTTACTTTAGAAAAGGAAAAAGCAATTGAAAAAAGAACTAAACTTTTAGTTTCAAAACAGTTGGTACAGTATGCTGTGAATTTGCACGATGGTGAAAATTGTCCGCTTTGTGGTTCGCAAGAACATCCGAATGTTATGCAAGGCGAAGATGTTTCGAATCAATTAGAAATTATTTCTAATACAATTACTGATTTAGTTAATGAAGAAACAAAATTCAGTTTGAAAAAGGCAGAATGCGAAAAATTAGCATTCGAAATAAATCATTTTCAAGAGCAATTAAAAGTAATTAGTGCGGAAAGAGAAAGTGTTGAAAATGCGCAAAAAAGCCACTTATCAAAATTCATTTGGAAAGATTTCGATCCAAAAGATTCACAACTTTTTGAATCCAAAAAAACGGAACAACAACTTTTAGAAAAGGCAATAATTAAGTTAGAAGAAAACGAAAAAGAACTTCGCAAGGAGCAAGAAGCTATTGCTTTGTCACTAAAAAATTACAATACTACTAAAGGCGAATTACAAACGAAGAAGGCTGCTAAAAGCGGTAGGATCGAAAATGAATTATCACAATTGAAAGTGCTTTCATTTATGGATTACGAATCAATTTCGGTAGCATCAATTCAAGCCGAAAAAATAGCTTTACACGCTAAAAATTTAAAAATAGCAGAAGATTATCAGATTATAAAAGAGATTATTGCTAAGGAAAATCAAGAATTAGCAACGCTAACTGGAAGTTTAGCAGCTATTGAATTACAAGTTGTTGAGAATGAAAAGGCAGTAGCGCAGACAGCAAAAATTATTGCAGAATTGCTTCAGGAACATTATTTTTCATCTGTTGAAGAAGTGAGAACGATACTTATTAAAAATTGGGACTTAGAGGCTGAAAAAGAGAAAGTAAAACTTTTTTCCGTCAACTTTCTGAGTGCAATTAATTCGGTTTCAGAAGCAGAAAAATTGATACTAGGAAAAACTTTCGAAAGTAAACTTCTAGAGGAAAAAACAACACAATTTGCTGCATTGCAATTAAAATATGAAACCCAGTTAGGTAAGGTCTCGACTTTGCAAGATAACTTAAAAAGAATTCAGGCTGCTTTTGCCGAAAAAGCCGAATTATTAGCACAGTATGAAGTATTGGAAACTCGAGCTACTAACCTGGGAACTCTAGCAAATATGTTCAGCGCGAGTGGTTTTGTGAACTATGTTTCGAGTATTTACTTGCAAAACTTATCTGATGTTGCCAATGTGCGTTTTCATCGAATGACTAAAAATCAGTTGAGTTTAACAATTAATAGTTCCAATGAATTTGAGGTGATTGATTACCTAAATGACGGAAATTCAAGAAGTGTAAAAACGCTTTCTGGAGGTCAAGGTTTTCAGGCTTCTTTATGCTTGGCTTTGGCATTAGCCGAAAGTGTTCAATCCTTAAATAAGAATGATAAGAATTTCTTTTTTATCGATGAAGGTTTTGGAACTCAAGATCCAGAGAGTATCGCGATTGTCTTCGAAACCTTGCAATCGCTATATAAAGAGAACCGAATTGTTGGAATTATTTCACATGTGGGCGAACTGCAAGAACGAATTCCGCGTTCTATAAATGTGGTAAAAGACGCAGATAATGGTAGTGTGGTAAGCGAAAGTTGGAATTAAAATAGTTCCTAAAAACTATAAAAAAGGCGACAACAAGCGAACCAATATTTTATTGTGAATATTCTCCCGAAGCGGCTCGTCTTCCACGATCTTTTTGCTGTAAAGTTTTCGCTTTCGACAATTGATACCAAAGGAAAAATAGAACAGTATTCCTGCTACGGGAACAAAAACGATGAAAAGAATGTACGCCAAAGACTTAGTGCTACTTCGAGTGTCATAAAGCACTCTAAGAATCACAAATAAGATTAAAAGTGAATAAGTAATTTGGGCGATTAGTATCCAGTTCATATTTCATGTAGTTACTATTTTTTGATTTATCTCGGATCAAATAAATAGCAATCAATATTAAATTTCCGCCAAAAACATACCAAATTGTAAATTCTAAATTAATTCATATACACTGCTTCAAAAACAGCTAAAGGCGCTCTTTTTCCCATATTCAAGCATAGAATATCGTCTTTTACAGTGTAATTGTCTGCTAAATTAAAAACCGCTAGAAACTCACTATCGTTAATGGCAAGATCTGGACAAACTTTCATCGTTACAGCCATATTTTTAAAACGGATTCTGTTAACTTCTTCTAGAATAAATTCGCCGGATAAGGCATTACAACCTGCAAATCCAGTGACTCTATTATCATTTGTTTTTAAGATAAAATAGATTTCACGTTCTTGATTTTCTTTCATTTTAATATCTTTCCCTTGCAGTATTTTAAGTTTCCAATATTTTTCGGCAATTGTTTCGCCGTTCGATTCTGGATTTGTTTTTTTAGTAGGATTACAGCTCATCACGATCAGCGCTAATAATGCAATAAGTGGACTTTTTACGTTCATATTTATGAGTTTTATATAAAGATATTAATAGTTGGTAAAATTTGGAGTGAAAATGAAATGATATTCAAAAGTTAAAGATTTTTTTCGGGCTTTAACGGGATAATTTAGTTACGATCAAGTGCAAGATTTAAAGTAATTGATTGGTACAAAAAAGTGCTAAAAGACTGTAAATGTATTAGCGTTTAAACTGAGTTAGGCATTTCGACAATAACAGCTTATTCTATCTCAAAACCTGTTTGGTAAGTAGTAAGTGCATCGCTTTTTACAAAGTTCAAATTTTGGTTTTGATATTTAATATTGGTTAGAAATTGTTCGTTTTGGAATTGGGATGTTGTAAAAGTAAAATCATCAATGTTTAAGCTATCTTTAGCAATTTTTAATTCCATCGAAGCTATTAATCCAATCTCCTTTTTGATTATATAGATGCCACTTTCTAATTGATTTGAATCAAAAATAGGGTTTTTCTCGATTTGGTATAAGGGAAATAAAACCATTTCATTGAATAGCTGGTTTGGTTTTACTTTTAAGACTTTGCGGCGTTTGAACCAAAATTCGATGTGGCTCTTTGGTTTATCTAAAACTCCCGATGTTACAGCGGCCTCTAAGTCTAAAATAGAAGTTAGCTTGCTGTCTCTTAATTGATGATAGAAAAACGGATCCAAGAGTAAGTCGGTTAATGAGCAGTTCTTTCTCTTCGCGATTTCATTCCATTGTTGATACCTATCAGCGTCCAAATGTATTTGCCTGATTTCTATTCCTTCTCCTAATAAGTTGATTTTTATTTTGGACATTAATTTAATTTATTCGTTGCGAAGATAAGGAGTCATGCTTTGTGTTTCTTATTTTATTTCCCAATCTACGTCGCCCAAATCGAGTTCGCCATTCATATCAACCGTTAACCAGGTTGCTCCAGGAAAGGCGTGGTTTAAGGTAATCGAAAATCCTGAAAGTGTGCTGTGTTCTAGATTTTTTCCCGCTTCGTTTTGTAATTTAGCGGTTAGTTTTTCGTGCTGTTCATCTGTTAATTTAATTCGCAATTCCTTCATAATAGGTTGTCATTTGGTTGTTGTTTTTTTGTGTCATTTGTTTTTTCCAATAATAGAATTTGATTGCGCCAAATTGTGAAGCTGCACTCAATTGTAGTTTTATTTCAGAAGGTCCATTTGACGAAAGAATTCAGTTACTTCTATCTCGAAAATGCCTAGTGGGATTTGATGTTCCATTTGCTTGTGAATGGAGATTTTGAAATCGGTATATGGGAGTCGGTTTTCAGCCAGCCATTTTAGATTATCATTGGCTTTGATAACGTCATCTTGAGCACCTAAGGCAAAGTGCAAAAGTGATGCGGTTTTCGAAGGATTTATTGCGGGAATGTTTTGGGGAACGGGTCTATGTGGCAATGCTGGATTATAAAGTAGTGCAGGACAGAGGATTGTGTTAGCGATATAATAGCCCATAAAACCGCCCATGCTGCTTCCAATTACCACATCAAATTGATACTCCTCGTTCATTTTTACAAGTAAATCATAAACATTTGGATTACTATAGTAATCTAAGTCAGGTGCGATGACGGCGCCGAAGCGTTCTAAAACGGTTCTTTTTTCTGGACTTAATTTGCTTTCGAGTCCGTGTAAATATAAAATAGTCATTGGTTTTTTATTTTAGGGTTTAAAATTCGTCGTATAAGTTGTTTTTGAAATACAATTTAATTTCGGCTACTAATTCTTCTTTAGAAGTTACTTGTTTTGGCCAAACGTTCCCATGTAAAGTAGTCTTCATTTACTTCAGCATATTTATCGTCGTCTATGGAACGTCCAGTGGAGCCTGAAGACGGATGCGTTTCCAGTATTTTTTGCTTTATTTCCTCGACAGTCATACGCTGTTATTTATTATACAAAAATAGTGGGTTCTAGCGCCATGACGTGACGTTGTTAATTTGGTTTTTTAATATTACTCCTTTTTCTAGCGGTTATTTTTAAAAGTAGCTGTAATTTGTTAGTAAATTTCTAAATCGCATAATTTAATCACATAAAAGGGCTGTCTCAAATGAAAATTGAGGCCGCTTTTTTTTGCAATGCTGTAAAAAAAGATGGATAGTGGCGATTATTTTGTCCAAAACGAATTAGGGTTTTAGTTCTCCTGATTGTTATTTAGATGATTCTGTTGTATTTTGAAGATATCTTATTTTACAAAATTCGATTGCTGGTTTCCTAAATTTGAGTATTCTAATTAAAGAATTTAGTCATCAGAATTTAGTTTTTTCGAATAAACTTATGATTTTTTTCTGTGCAGAAATAAATTAAACTTAATGGTTGTGCGGTGAAAATTGGACGTTAATATTGATCTAAGTTCTTGGTATAATTTTGTTTTATTTTGTAAGTAAAAAAGCATTAATTAACTATAAATTTGTATTTTATCGAATTAAAATGTATTTTATCGTATTTTTTTATAAATTTGATTATTTTGTTTTAGATCTAACCCGACCATAAAAACACTCAAATTTAAATCTAATTAATTCATGTTTTAAATACTATGGCTACCGAAAGACATTCGAATTCACTCGCTGTTAAGACTGATTTTTATAAAAAATTATTATTTGAATCAACTGATTTAATTTTTCATATGACAATATCGAAAGATGGAACATTTTTTTTTCCTTTTTTGAGTAAGTCTGTGATAACTCATTTCAATTTAACATCCGAAGAAATCAGTGGCGATGCTTTTGCAGTTTTAAAAAGCAAGATTGTAGCGGAGGATTTCAGGGGTTTTCTACAATCCATAGATGAATCTATAAAAGATTTAAAAACGTGGGCTCATGAGTTTCGAGCGACGGTTTCTAATAAAGGAATTTTATGGTTTAAAGGCATTGCAAATGTGGAGTATACAGAAGACAATACAATTAATTTCTATGGAAAAGTCACGGAGGTAACCGAATATAAAAGACGGGAATTAAAGTTAAAGCTTTCAGAAGAGCGTTTTCAATTTGCTCTCGAAGCTTCATCTGAAGGAATTTGGGACTATAATATAAAAGAGGATAAAATATTTTTCTGTTCTCAATCTATGAAAATACTTGGATTTAAAGAAGAAGATACTTTTCATGCCATAGAAATATGGGAAAATAGAATTCATCCATTAGATAAAGAAAAATACCTTAGTGATGTTCAATTGCATATTGACAATGTTACTACAAACTATGAAAATTCAAAACGGATTTTGACAAAATCGGGGGATTATAAATGGATTTTAACTCGTGGAAAAATAATTGAGCGGGATTCAAATAACAACCCTATTCGAGTTATGGGGACTCATACTGATATTTCTTCACAAAAAGAAAAGGAAGGCGAAATTATAAAGTCACTTGAAGTTATTGGCGAGCAAAATAACAGGTTATTAAATTTTGCCTATATCGTTTCGCATAATTTGCGTTCTCATGCTGGAAATATCGAAATGTTATTGAATATAATGGAAGATGAAAAAGATGAAGCTAGTTTAAAGGAAACTAATTTACATTTACGGTCCTCATCTCTTGCTTTAACTGAGACAATCGAGCATTTAAAAGAGTTGGTAGAAATTCAAACGGAGTTGAATCACAAAAGTGAAAAACTAAATTTAAATGCTTATATCACAAAAACCTTAGCCGTTTTAGGTACCGAAATAAGTAAAAATAAGGTTGTAATTCAGAATTCGATTTCAAATGAAGAAACGATAACCTTTAACGCTGTTTTTTTAGAAAGTATATTATTTAATCTTACTTCTAATGCAATAAAGTATTCTCGGGAAGGCATAATTCCAGTCATTAGTTATACGATATTATCAGAAGAATCACGTAAAACATTAGTAATAAAAGACAACGGATTAGGAGTAAATTTAAAGTCAAATGGAGACAAACAAATTGGAATCTATAAAACTTTACACAATAATCATGACTGCAGGGACATTGCATTATTTATTACACAAAACAAGATAAAAGCGATGGGTGGAAGCATAGAAGTAGAAAGTATAGTAGGAGAGGGAACTGTTTTTAAAATACATTTTAATGAAGAAGTATAAAGATGTATATATCATTGACGATGATAAAATTGTGCATTTTGTCATTAAAAAATTATTGGCAAGCCTAAAAATGGATCTTAATTTATCCTTTTTTTTTAATGGATTTGAAGCCATTGAAAAGATAGGTAATGATCTAAGTTCAGGTGCAGATTTACCGGATCTAATTTTACTAGATATAAATATGCCTATTATAGATGGATGGCAGTTTCTGGATGAATTTAGAAAATATAACAATGCTAGCGGTAACAAGACCCATGTTTACATAATTAGTTCATCAAATAGTATTTCAGATATTAATAAAGCCAAAGAATATCAAGATCAAATAAAAGAATATATTCTAAAACCAATAACAAAAGAGGATTTGAAAAAGATCTTTTAGCTAGAAAAGAAGAGCTTGATTTATTAAAATTAGCTAATATTTTAGTTAAGAAATATTAGTTGATTTTAAACCGTAAAACATAAAAAAAACCAACATCTGTTGGGGTTTTGTGACCATGAATGAACAATTTACAAACCATTTTATACAAGATTTGAAGAAATTAGCTATGTGGAATCCTTTATAGGAAGAACAAATCTGTTTCTAGTTTTAAGTAAATTTATGCCAATGTTTTTAGAAAACCCACATCATAATTTAGCTAGGGAAGAGGTGTTTTTTTAACTTGGAATAAGAGGCAAAATATTTATAATAATAATTGAGCTAAATATTTCAGGTAGTTAAAAAATTAATAACAAAATTCAGGTCGTTTTTTCTTATATATATATCGATATTTTATTAGAACATCTAATAATTAATTGTGTGTTTTGACGACAATATTAATTAAGTAATAAATTTTAAGCGTTCTTAAGTACATTCTATTTAAATTAAGGATATATAAATTTGTGCTATTTTTATTATATTAAAACAATAAAAATCCAAAAAACAAAGCCGTAAAACTTTCTATTTCAAATTGATACGAATTTCAGCTTGTTATTGTTAATCATTTAAATTACTTTTGCACCCGAAAAACGATAGCAATTATTCTCCAACTTTCAATTCATCAAATTTTAAGCATTAGAGTAGTAGATGAGTTTAAATAGTCCCCCAAGAGTTTAATTTTTGAATATGAAAAATGAAATTGCAGGTTATCGAAGCCTCTTTTATCAAAATCCTTCCCCGTCCTTTGTTTACGAAATAGAAACTTTTAAAATAGTTGATGTTAATAAAGCTGCACTACAGCTTTATGGATATACAGCGGAGGAATTTCTGTCCTTAACTGTAAAAGATTTTACTGTAAAAGAAGAGATTGCTCCATTATTGAGTATTCATCAAAACATTCAAAGGCGAGACGAAAATTTCTTTTTAGGAAAATTTACGCATCTAGCAAAATCGGGCGAATTGCTGAATATGGAAATCAGTGGCTATCACACTACTTTTCAGGATAGTAACTGTATTTTGGCAGTTTGTCAAGACAATACCAGTATAGAAAAACAAAATACTGACGCAAGTCAATTGCTAAATGCTTCTTTGGACGTTCTTTGTTCAGTAGATGAAGAAGGAAATTTTAAATTTGTTAGTGCTGCGGCAAAGCAACTTTGGGGCTACGAACCTGAGGAATTAGTCGGCGCGCACTTCGGACAATTGCTTGTTGGGGAAGATATATTCAATACCAATAAAATGGAAGAAGCTATTTTAAGTGGTCAACATTTAAACACTTTTGAAAATCGGTATAAGAAAAAGGATGGAGGTATCGCCTATAATCTATGGTCTGCCAAATGGGATAGTGAAACAAAACTTATCTATTGTGTTGCCAGGGATGGCAAGGAAAAATTAAAGCAACAAGAGGCCATTTCACTCAGTGAACAGCGTTTTAAAACATTGGTTCAAGAAGGTTCTGACCTTATAGCAATACTAGATAAGGAAGGAAATTATACTTATGTTAGTGCTACAAGTACTACCGTTCTAGGAATCCCTACAGAAGAGTTAATCGGAAAAAATGCATTTGAATTCATTCATCCAGAGGATGTAGAAAAAACCTTGGCTAGCTTACAAAAAATATTTAAGACTAATAAGGTTACTTTAGAGCCTTTTCGTTTTACAAACAACAAAGGCGAATGGATATGGTTAGAAACGGTATTAACCAATATGTTGGACAACCCTACAGTTCAAGGAATTGTTGCTGACTCTAGAGATATCACAGAATCGGTTAATGCTCAAAAACAAATTGAAGCTAGTGAACTTTTTAACCGTACTGTTTTAGAAAGTAGTCCAGACTGTTTTAAAGTTTTAGATGCCAACGGAAGAATTCAATACATGAATTACAACGGACTTTGTCAGATGGAAATCGATGATTTTTCAACGGTAAAGGGCATGAGCTGGCGGACATTGTGGGGAAGCGAAAACGAAAGCTTGGTAAAAGACGCACTGAATAAAGCCCTAAAAGGAGAAAGAGCACAATTTACTGCTTTTTGCCCTACTGTCAAAGGTAATTTTAAATGGTGGGATGTGTTAGTATCTCCCGTAGGAAAACCTGGCGAACCGATAGCGCAAATTATTTCCGTTTCAAGAGATATTACGGAGCAAAAAAAAGAAGAACATCAATTAAAATTACTCAACAGTGTAGTAACTAACACCACTGATGCCGTTTTAATTACAGAAGCGGAGCCTTTTGATGAACCTGGTCCAAGAATTATCTACGTAAACGATGCGTTCACAAAAATGACTGGCTATACAGCAGATGAAGTAATTGGTAAATCTCCTCGTTTCCTTCAAGGGCCCAATTCTAACAAAAAGGAACTTGCAAAACTGGGTACCGCACTTCGAAATAGGGAGACCTACGAAATAACCACGATTAATTACAAGAAAAATGGAGAGGAATTCTGGATTAATTTTACAGTAACACCAGTTGCTGATGAAAAAGGATGTTATACACACTCGATTGCGATAGAACGGGATGTGACTGAACAAAAGAACAAAGAACTAGAACAAGAATTATTGGCAAAAATTAGTATAAATTTTAATGCCGAGAATGATTATGTAGCTGCATCCTATAAGTTATGCAAATCCATCAGTAAATTTGGAAGTTTTGATTTTGTCGAATTATGGACCCCAAATCTTGAGAAAAGCGAAATGCAACTTTGTAGCCATTATCTAGCTGATTATGGGGATGAAAAGTTTTATGACTACAGTCAAGGTGTAAAAACTTTTAAATTATCCGAAGGTTTAATTGGAAAAGTATGGTCAGATCGAACACAGCATCTTTGGAATGATACTGAAATATCCAAAGGTTTTGTAAGAAAAGAGGCGACCCAAAAAATAGGAATAAAATCGATATTAGGAATTCCATTGTTCTTTAATGATGAAGTGATAGGAGTACTTCAGATTGGTACGAAGAATGACACTAGCTATTTAAAAAACTTTGCTAGAATATTTAAAAAACTCGAGGGATTTATAGGATCTGAACTCAACCGAAAAAAGCTTGAAAACGATCTGAATCATTTATTCGATTCGATACCAGACATTCTTTGCTTAATAGACTTTAAAGGACGATTTTTAAAGATGAATAATGCTGGTTGCGAATTAATGGGCTATGTAGAAGAAGATATACTTTATCATCAATTAGAAGATTTTGTTTGCCCAGAAGATCAAGGAGTTTTCTCAGCAAAACTTATAAATTTAGAAAAAGAAGAAAACGAATATAAACTTGAAAATCGCTTTATTAGTAAAACGGGTAAAATTGTTTGGCTTAGCTGGACTTGTAAGTCTATTTTAAATGAAGGGATTATCTATGCCTCTGCAAAGAACATTACTGAAAAAAAGAAGCTTAGGGAATTATACCGTCAAAGCAATAGTTTGGCCAAAATTGGAAGTTGGAAGATTGACTTAATTAACCAAACGGTATATTGGTCAGATGAGATTTATCAAATGTATGAAACAGATCGAATTTCATTTACTCCAAGTTTGGATGGTACGATCAATTTTTATCGAGAAGATTTTAAAGAACTGGCCCAAACAAGTATTCAGAAATGCATAGATACAGCAGAGCCTTTTGACTTTGAAGCGGTATTAGTGACAGCCAAAAAGAAAGAGGTTTGGATACGTATTATAGGAAGTTGCGAATTGGTTAATGGTCAAAGTACTCGCATTTATGGTAGCTGTCAAGATATTAATGACCGTAAAGAAGCCGAATTGAGACTGCAATCTTTAGCAGATAATTTGCCTGGGGTTGTTTATCAATATCTTATTTATCCGGATGGTACAGATACTCTAAAATATGTCACTAAAGGAGCAGAACAAATATGGGGCTATACAGCTGATCAAGTAATCCAAGATAATCAATTGATCTGGGGCCGCATTAAAACTTCTGGAGAAATTGAAAAACTTAAAGAAAGTATTAGAGAGTCTATAGTCTCCAAATCAAAGTGGAGTGCTCGGTGGAAATACATACTGCCTAGTGGTGAAATAAAAACTCATTTGGGTTATGGAACACCTACTTTTTTAGCTGATGGAACCGTATTATTCAATTCTGTGATTTTGGATATAACAGATGAAGCTAAGAACGAGGAACTCGTAGAACAGGTTACAAATCAAGCAAAGATCGGTAGTTGGGAAGTAGAGTTGGGTGAAAACAAAGCTACAATATCGGATATCATGTATGATATACTAGAAATAGAGCGTAAAGATTATTTAGTTGATTTAGAAAGTTGGATTAATTTTTACAGAGAAGATTTTCGCTCTTTGGCACAATCAAAGATAGCAGATTGTTTTGAAAAAGGCATTTCAGTTGATTATGAAGCGGTTATTATCACTCCCAACAAAAATGAAAAATGGGTTCGAATAATAGGTAGTGTTGAAAAAATAAAGGGTAAGGCTAATAGAATCTATGGTAGTTTTCAGGATATTACTACTCTTAAAGATACGGAGAATAGATTAAGCTCAATTACGGGAAATTTACCCGGAGTTGTATATCAGTATGTTATTAGCCCAGATGGATCAGATTGCGTGAGGTATGTTTCGGCAGGATGCGAAGAATTGTGGGGTTTTACTGTGGAGGAAGTTAGGGAAGATATCAATGTGATATGGGATCAAATTAAAGCAGGTGGACAATTTGAGGAGGTTCAACAAACTATTCTTAAATCGATAGAAACCAAAACGAAATGGGTAAGTCGTATAAAATACGTAATGCCTACAGGGGAGCTTCGGACACATTTAGGTTATGGAGCGCCCATTTTTATGGCAGACGGGACGGTTTTGTTCAACTCAATTATTCTCGATATAACGCAGGAGGTTAGAAACGAGGAATTATTAGCTCAAGCTAGCCATATGGCTAGAATTGGCAGTTGGGAATTGGATTTATTAAACCAAAACGGAGCGCATTTGTACTGGTCTCCTATGATAAAGAAAACTTTAGAATTAGAGGAGAATTATAATCTAACGCTCAAAGAGTCCTTTGCTTTTTATGTAGGTGAAAGTAAAGAACGTATTAAGACCGCTATTGATCTATTAATTAGGGAAAATTTAGAGTTTGATGAAGAAGTATTAATGAAAACAGGCCTAGGTAAAGAACGATGGGTGCGTTTCATTGGTAAAAGTGAAACCGTCAACAATGCCTGCACTAAAATTTATGGCAGTTTTCAGGATATTCATTTCTCGAAATCACTAGAAATGAACGTTGTAGAGATATTAGGGAGTATCTCAGATGCTTTTTATGCTGTTGACAGCGACTGGAATTTTACTTATTTTAACAAAGAGGCCGAACGATTATTAGAGCATTGCGAAAAAGAGGTGATCGGAAAGAGTATATGGGAGGTTTTCCCCGCTGTAGTTAATACTTATCTTCATAAAATGTATACTAAGGTATCTCAAACGCTTGATCCGGAAACGTTTGAATATTTTTATCCTGCTGATGAAAAATGGTATGAAGTAACTGCAAACCCTTCAGATGGTGGTGTATCTGTATATTTCAAAAATATAGATGATCGGAAAATAGCAGCTGAAAAACTCCAAAAAGCATTTGAAGAAAAGGACAAGATTTTGGAAAGTATTGGGGATGCTTTTTTTGCTGTTGACAATGACTGGGTAGTTACCTATTGGAACAAAGAAGCGGAACTAATTTTAGATCGAAAAAAAGAAGCAATAATTGGTAGGTATCTTTGGGATGAATATGAAGATGCCATTGATTCTGACTTTTTCTATGAATACCACAAAGCAGTAGCGACCAAAGAAGCGACTTATTTTGAAAGTTATTATCCAACTCTTAATAAATGGTTTGAAGTATCGGTTTATCCATCTGATGAAGGCTTGTCGGTCTATTTCAAAGATGTAACATTGAGAAAAGAAAGCGATATACGACTGGAAGAAGCAAACGAACGCTTTGAGAAAGTAACCGAAGCGACCAATGACGCCATCTGGGATTGGGATTTAGTTAACGAAACCTATTATCGCTCCAAGGCCATTGAAAAGTTTTTTGGAAAAAAAGTTTCAGCTTCACTTCCTAATAGTGTTTTCTGGAAAGATAGATTTCATCCTGAAGATCTTGAAAATATTCAAAAAAGTATGTCAGAAGCGATAGCTGATCCATTAACGAACCGTTGGGAGTTAGAATATAGAGTATTAAATGAAAATGGAAATATAGTTTATGTGAATGACCGAGGAATAATTGTCAGAAACCATGAGAATAAAGCAATTCGTATGGTAGGGGTAATGACCGACATTTCTATACAAAAACAGATGACAGCCCAACTTAATGAACTTAACGAGTCTCTACAACAACATGCGGCAGAACTAGAACGATCTAACGAAGAGCTAGAACAATTTGCTTTTGTGGCTTCTCATGATTTACAGGAACCACTGCGAATGATTTCTAGTTTTATGGATTTGTTAAAGCGAAAGTATGGCCATCTTCTTGACGAAAAGGGACATCAATATATTTACTTTGCCACTGATGGTGCGAAAAGGATGAAACAAATCATTCTTGATTTATTAGATTATTCTAGATCGACTAAACCTACTGAAGGAAAAGATGAAGTGGATATCAATCTGGTTGTTAATGAATTCAACCAATCAAGAAGAAAACTAATTCTGGAAAAATCTGCTACAATTACGTCTAATGAATTACCGGTATTACTGACTTACAAAGCAGCTGTATCACAAATATTACATTGTTTACTTGACAATGCATTGAAGTATTCTAATCCCAACATTCCGCCAATAGTGGAAATTAATGCTTTGGAGATGGAAGAGGAGTGGCAAATCTCTATCAAGGACAATGGTATAGGAATTGAGACTCAATTTTTTGATAAAATATTTTTAATCTTTCAACGACTTCACAACGCTAACCAATATAGCGGAACCGGAATAGGACTTTCTATTGCTAAAAGGCACGTAGAATACTTAGGAGGACGCATTTGGCTAGAGTCTGAGCCAGAAAAAGGTTCTGTATTTCATTTCACAATTCCAAAAATAAAATAATCATGAATAATCTACCATTAAAATTGGCTCAGATACTTTTAGTAGAAGACAACGAAGGAGATATCTTACTTACTAGGGAAGCATTTGAAGAATGCAAAGTTAAAACAGAGATTATCATTGCAAGAAATGGTAAAGAAGCTCTTGATTTTCTATTTAATAAAGGAGAGTATATTGAGGCTAAAAAGCCAGACCTTATACTTCTTGATATCAATATCCCAATTTATAATGGGCATGAGGTTTTAAAACAAATTAAAGCGGACTCGGAATTGAAAAAAATTCCAGTGATCATGCTAACCACATCGTCTAACCAAAAAGATATAGATCGTGCGTATGGAAATCATTGCAATAGTTATGTAAAAAAACCACTTGACATCGATGAATTTTTAAGTGCCATACTAAAAATAGAGGAGTTTTGGCTACAACTAACAACATTTCCTAAATAAGACGATGCAGCAAATAGACCAATATTCTGAGAATTTATCTGTCCTTATCATAGAGGATAATGAAGGTGATTTTGTTTTAATTGAAGATTATTTAATTGAAAAATTTAAACTTGCAACCATTAATCGTTGTTCTGACTTTGCAAGTTCGATTAATTTTATTCAAGATTCTAAAGAAAAAATCTCTATAATCTTATTAGATTTAAACTTGCCTGATTTAAAAGGTCTAGAATTAATAAACAGCGTTTTAGCTTATGATTTTCAAATTCCAATCGTTATTCTAACGGGATATTCTGATTTATCGATGGCTAGAAGCAGTCTTCGAATGGGGATTTATGATTATCTGGTAAAAGATGAAATGAACCCTGCAATACTTCACAAAACAATTATTTTTGCTTTAAACAGGAGTAGTTATATTAATCAAATTGCAGACGAAAAACGCAATTACGAAAACCTTTTCAATTTTAGCCCGCAACCTACTTGGCTTTTAGATCCTACCTCTTTAAGAATTCTTTATGCAAATTTAGCAGCACAAAGCAAATATGGATATGCTCTGGATGATTTTTTAAATATGTCTTTTCTGGAATTACATCCTGCAGAGGAAGAACAAACCATTAAGCATAAATTAATTGCACAGGAAGATGAAGACATTAGAAACCACTTTACACATTTTTTAAGCAATGGTAAGGAAATTAAAGTAGATGTCTATTTTAAAGAAATTAGTGGTCTGTCAAATATTGGTTTAATTGTACAAAGTAATGATATATCAGAAATTTTAAAACATATAAGCACTATCGAAATTCAAAATACAAAGTTGAGGGATATTGCTTGGACACAATCGCATGTGGTTCGCGCACCTCTTGCTCGAATATTAGGAATTATAAATTTGATTGAAGATGAAAAAGAAAATTTCGATGAAATTTTGTTTTGGATCAAGCAATTAAGAATATCAAGTAATGAAATGGATGATATAGTAAAAAAAATCGTGGAGCAATCAAATCATATTGTACAAGAATAATTTTGATTAAAATCAAATCACAATTACAGAACTAACAGAATTACTCCAGTTGAAGACTATAATATTTTTAACTGGAAACAATTAGATGTAGAGCAATGGATTATTAATCCGCATTCGATGCAGAGCGGTAATTATAGTTTACTCAATTATTAAGGATAGATCATAAGGAATACAAAAGCAAATAGATTAACTAGCAGTACCACACCATAAATAATATTCGATTTACCACTGCTTAAGGACAACATTACGGTAAAAACTGACAATCCTAAAAGCACTATAGATGTAATATCAAGACCGAGTATAATCGGCATTTCCATCATAATACAAACGATGGCCACAGCAGGAATCGTCAGTCCAATACTTGCTAAAGCAGAACCTAAGGCTAAATTGATACTTGTTTGTAATCTGTTCTTTCTGGCAGCTATTATGGCGGCAATAGCTTCGGGTAATAAAATAATGACAGCAATGAAAACACCTACCAACGATTTAGGTAAATTGTTACCAACTATGATACTCTCGATTGTAGGTGAAAGCGTTTTAGCTAATAGCACTACAATACCTAAGCTTAGAATAAGGAAGATCAGACTCGTAGAAAAAACTCTGTTTGTTATGTGAATCGGTTCAGCTACTTCTTCATTTTCGTCAGTGTCAACAGTCAGGAAATATTGTCGGTATCTTCTAGTTTGCGCAAATAAAAACGATCCATAAATTACTACACAGGCAATTGAAGCAAAAACAAGTTGAGGTGTTGAATAGTAAGAACCTTCCACACTTTTAGTGAAAGTAGGAAATACCAAGGTAAATACAATAATGGATACTAATGATACTAAAGCAATAGTTACAGATGAGGCAGAAAAATTTTGTTCGTAATGTTTCAAACCACCAATCAGTAAACACAGACCAATGATTCCATTCAAAATAAGCATAGTCGCAGCATAGACTGTATCTCTGGCTAACGATGCAGCTTCTGTGCCTTCGGTCATCATCAACGAAACGATTATAGAGACTTCAATAACAGTTATTGATATAGCTAAAATAATGGTTCCATAAGGCTCTCCAACGCGCTCTGCAATGATTTCAGAATGATGTACCGCCGACATCACACTAAGAATAAGTAATATACTAGCAATAATTTGGAAGAAACTGTTTTCGGCAATAAGGCCAGTAAATAAAAGTGTCCAGGCAAGTAAAGGGATAATAGTAGTCCACTGAAGTAATAATTTCATTTTTTAATTTCAATAAGTAAATAAATAATTCTGACAACCTATTATTTTAATTGCCGATCCATTTTCGCAAATTAAGTTTATTATTTAAAACTCGCAAATTAAGATAATTTAATGTTGTAATATGATGTGATTTAATCTTTTATTTTAAAGCCTATTTGTTTAATAATAAACTTTTTTTATTCTCTCCAAATGGATTGCTTTTTAATAATGTCCTCTTTTTTAGTTATGATTATGTATTGATAATCATGGAATTTATTAATTAATTTTATTCCTTTTTTTAAACCTAAAACCATGATTGAGGTACTAAAACCATTACACATTTCTGCATTTGGTCCAATTATAGTAACACTTATTAATTCTGTTGAAGGATAGCCAGTTTTTGGATTAATTATATGGGAGTATCTTTTGTCATTAATCTCGGCATACTTTTCATAATTTCCCGAAGTAGTAACCGCATTATTGCCTGAAAATTCTAAAATTTCGATAGTTTCACCCGTTTCTAAAGGATTGTTTACACCTATTCGCCAAGGATTGCCATTAATCTGTGTTCCCCAAGTA
This sequence comes from Flavobacterium sp. XN-5, assembly GCF_008033395.2. Classification (NCBI taxonomy): domain Bacteria; kingdom Pseudomonadati; phylum Bacteroidota; class Flavobacteriia; order Flavobacteriales; family Flavobacteriaceae; genus Flavobacterium; species Flavobacterium sp. XN-5. The sequence goes on along the minus strand of NZ_VOGZ02000010.1, from coordinate 19,969 downwards.
GCGATATCACCGGCAGCATTTATAATACCGGCTATGATACCTGATTCTTGCAATAGTTTACGTGCTTTATCTGCAGCATAGCCTTTCCCGATGGAACCAAAACCTATTTTCATTCCTTTTTTTGAAAGAAAAATTGTTGAGTTAATGCTGTCTAAAACTATATTTTTATAATTTACATTTACAATAGAGTTCCTAATTGCTTTTTTTGAAGGTAACTTTTCCATAGTTCCGTCAAATTTCCAAATTTTGTCCATCGCAACTATGCTTATATCAAAAGCGCCATTTGAAATTTCAGAAAACCAAATCGCCTTTTTTGTAAGTTCAAAAACTTCTTTGTCCACCTTAACCGGTTTTATGCCCGCATTTTGGTTTACTTTCGAAATTTGAGTTTGTGGTCGCCATTCAGAAATTAAATTTTCAATGCGTTCAATTTCTAGGATAGCTTTATTGATGTTTTGATGCGCCGAAATACTATCCGAATCAACCAAAGTGATTTGGAAAACACTTCCCATCAAATTTACAGTCTTAGTTTGTTCCACTTGACTGAATGAAAATGTGCTAATTAAAAGTAGTGTTGATTTTAAAAGAATAGGAATGATTTTCATTTACTGAATATTAGTAACAATCGGTTAAAATCTGATTGTTTTCTTTGTACGTCTCGAAGTTTTCTCCATTGTTTTTGCAGATTATAGCCAAAACAGCTTTTACATCTTTTTGCATTTTAAGAGCGCCGCAAATCATAATAACACCATTGTTTCTTAATAATTCTAGGAAGAAGTTTTGGTCTTTTTTTATCAAATCCATCACATATTGTGATGCTTCTTGTCGTGATAAAGCTAAATTAAAGGTGGAAAGTTTTTGCTTGGAAATATGCTTATATGCAATTTTTGAATATTTTTTAGTGAGCTCATCATTATTTCGAAAGCCACAATACAAATGCGTTTCCACCTTGCTTTTATTTTCGGCTAACATTCCTAAAAATGGTGCAATTCCTGTTCCGTTTGAAATCAAAGCCACTTTAGAAGCGTTCTTCGGAAAATGAAAGTGTGAATTCTTGATAATTCGCGCTTTAATTGAAGTGCCTTTTTGCAAGTTATATAAAAATTCGGATCCTAATCCATTTGGGTGCAATCGAACTATTAATTGTACAGAATTATCAACTTTACCGATGGAGTAAAAACGTTCGACCGAATCATTATTTGGATAAATAGCTAATAAATCACCTGATTTAAATTTTGTCAAAGCATTAGGTTTCAAGTTTAGCTTGAAAGTAATGACCTCATCCGAATTTATTTCTGCACGATCGACAACTTTTAAAACTTTTAATTTTGGTGCTTTTTGACTGTATAAAGAAGAGGCTGTTGCTATGGCTAAGCTATTCAAATTGGCCCAAACCGAAAGCCATTGTGTAAATTCTTCTGCAGATTTATCGTTTACAGTATGAAGCTTTACTGATTTCTCTGCCCAACTTTGTTCGGACAATAACACATCAACTTCTTTGGCATAGGCACAGAAATCGTGATAAGATTTAGATCCAAATCCTACAACCGAATACTGAATATTTTGTTTTTGTGGAAATTCACAAACTAGTTTTTTAAACTTTTTGGCATTAATCGGTGCTTCACCTAAACCATAAGTAGAAGTAAAAATAAGGAGTTGCTTCGCACTTGAAAAATTGACATAATTATTCATATCCGTTAGGTACGATTTCTTTCCATTTGCCTGCAACTGCTTATGAATCTGATTCGCAAATCCTAAGGTAGAACCATTTTCTGAACCTACTAAAAGTATAAATTCGCACTCATTTGCCTTATATTTATTCTTAATTCTTGTTTTAGTTCGTTTTAAAGTAATTGCAAAGCCAGAATAAATAAAAAGTAAAATATTGATAGAAGCGAAAGCCAAAATTATAGCCCAAACCCAATTTATTTGGCCGGTATGCAAGTCAAAACTAAACTTTTCTAATACTTGTGTGAAAGGATATTTAACTTCTTTTACGATTTGACCCGTTAGTTGATTTACTGTTATTTCACTATCTTTTAACTTTAAAATGTAAAATTCTTCCGGTTCATCTTCCATAAACGGAAATTCAATCTTTATAACATCAGACAATTTCGTTTCTTTAAATATAGAAAAACCAGTCAATGGAACTTCTTTCAGTTTTGCGTCTTCGGTATAATTAATCGCATTTGCTTTTTGGGTAGGAATAATTTCGAATCGAAGTAAAAATAAATATGTTCCTGTTAAAGCAATAATCAAAACAGGTTGTAACATGATTCTTCCGGTTACCACATGAAAATATTGGGCAAGCGAATCGTTATTTACCTTTGAAAAGAATTTCTTAATACCATTTTGACGTTTAATCAAAAGAATCGTCCCCGAAATAGCGATTAAAAAAAATAAAAACGAGGTCAATCCTACAATAAATCTTCCAGTTTCGTGAAGAAATAGTGAACGATGTAAAGCCAAATTCCATTGGATAAATTCGTTTTTTGGTTTTGGAATGCCTAATTGTTTTCCCGTAGTTGGATCTATATAAGCTTTAATCTCATTACCTTCTCCATCAAAACCTTCTAAAGTTACAAATTGGTTGTGATCTACTGAAATATTCGAGATTTCAGGATACACTTTACGTAATTCTGGTAAGACTTGAAGAAGTGTCAGTTCATTGAAATTGTCTATTTGATACGGATTTGTTTTCTCATTAGCCACATCAATAGCAAGAATAATTCCTGTTAAAGATGCAATAATAAGCACAAATGAGGCCAAAAGAGCTAAAACCAAATGGGCATACCGCCAAATAGACAATGTCATATTAGATTATTTTTAAAGTTTGTTAAGCTTTACATAACGGATAAACCCTTTTCCTTCTTTTTTCTTCGTAATATCAGCTGTTGTTAATGCAATTTCTACATCTCCAACATGATATTTATTGTCTTCCACAGCCGATTCAAATCGAAGTTTGTAACCTTTGTTTAATTTAGATTCATCAATAGAAAAAGTTGTAATACTTCTGTCACCTGCCGCTATAGAGGCACCCGTAATACCATTCAGATTTTCTTTCTTCTTAGCGAAGGTTTTGTTCCATTCTTTAAAACCATTATACCACTGTTTATCTGGTCCCATTACGTATAATGTCTTTTCATATTTTCCTTTAGAATCAATTAAAGAAACAACAACGTAAGCTTCCAAACCTTCATAATTTGTCATTTGCAACATGCATTTATACTTGGCTTGTTGGGCATTTGCTTGGGGCATAAATAGTAGACCAAACAGGCCTACCAATGCAAGTTTTATTATTTTATTCATAGTGTATTATTTTAAAAAATCTACTGATATATTAGCTTTTGTTAGTGACTCATTTTCTTTTGCTAAATCATAAGCAGTTTCATCAAATTCTGTTAGGATGTCTTTTTTAGCACCTGAAGCAACTAAATATTTTAAGATTGAGTCATCTTTTGCTGTTAATGCCGCTTTGTGTAAAGCTGTCATTCCTTCCTGATTTTTAACATTGATATCTATATCCAATGCACTTATTTTTTTAAGTAGATTTAACTCATTTTTTGCAACTGCCAAATGGTATAATGTATTGCCATCCTTTTGTGGAATTGTAATGTCAAATCCAGAATTTTTTAACAAACTTAATTTTTCGTCAAATCCATCTTTTCCATCTTTTCGTACTGATTGAATCAAATAATAAGCTAAATTATTTCCTTTTGCATCAATAACGTTAGTTTTTGCTCCGTTTTCTAGTAGAAATCCCACCATATCTGAAGAACCATTTTCAACTGCAAAGCTCAATGCTGAAAGACCTTTTGAATTTATAGCATTCACATCTTTTACTTTCGAAATGAATGTTTTTACCAATTCAAGATTTCCACGAGTTGCGTTCATTAAAACAGAATTTCCAGCTTTATCTTGGTGGTTTACATCAACACCTTTAGCTAAGAAATAAGCAATAATATCTTCTTGTTTTTGTTTTCTAACTAAATTGTGTAAAACATTTTCACCTTCATCACCTAACGAATTTGGATTGATCTTTAAATCTTCAACCAAATATTTATAAGCATCTAAAGTTGCAGATGAAGATCTGGTTCCTTGAGAAGCAATAATTAAAGCTCTTCCATCGTATTTAATTCCTTTTTTTAGGATAGTTTGCAACAGTTTTACATCACCACTTCTGGCAGCATAATTAAATGCCGTATTCCCTAAATCATCTGTATCCTTTAACGACAAACCTTTTGTAGCAAGATAATCGGCTAATTTTAGTTCTTTGTCGTTTGGAATAGATAAGAGTAATATATTGGCTCCATTTTTAAATTTTTGTTTTGGATTGTTTCCAGCTTTAAAGAACAATTCATATATTTTTGCATTAGCTTGTCCGTTAGCCGCAGCAAAAGCAATTGGAATAGCTCCTTTATCATCGGAAAGATTAATATCTGCTCCTTTTTCTAATAAAAAATTCACTAAATCAACATTTCCTTTACTAGCCGCCCAATGCAAATAAGTACGACCATCATGCGTTAATTTTTTTACACTATTTCCATCTTGTTGAATAAGAAATAGGATACTTTCTAATGTTGCATCGTTATTGATGGCCATAGTAACGGCATCAAAATTACCGCCATTTGCTTCAGAGGGACTATTCCCTTTTGCTATCGTTTCTTTAATAGTAGTTAAATCTGGATTTTTTTTCCAAAAATCTCCATTTAAAAGTGTATTCTGTCCATTTGAAACACTTGCAATTAGCAGTAGTGTACTAAACAATATTTTTTTCATTGCTGTTTTGTTTTTTAAATAAATGAAACTTTTAATTACAATTTAAAAATTCCGTGCTGCAAAAATACAACACGGAATTTATATTGTAACTTAGAAGGCTCCAATAAAATGGTTTCCAGGTTTATTTGTTAATTTAGCTCCAGTAGTTACGACTCCAGTTGAACTGTTAATGATATAAATACGACCATCTTGTCCAACCGGTGCGGCAGTTACATAAACATCAAAACCATCAACAACATAACCTTGATATTGGAAGAAATACATATCTGCGCTGTAAGGTAAATCTAATGTTTTTGCTGTTTTTGCTGTAAGATCTACAAGTGCTAAAAAACTTTGAGATTGACCAGAAAGATTAGAAACTGCTGAGCCACTATGGGTATAAGCTACCACAGCTTTTCCATTTCCAGCATATTTCCAGTTTTCAATATAAGTACCTGATAATCCTAATGCTGTATCTAAATTGAACACATAAGAATTATCGTATTGATTACTTGAATTAATTCTTAAGATGTGAGAACCAGAAGCATCTCTTTGGGTAGCTTGATAAATATTTCCATCATCACCAACAAAACTATTAAAACTACGGTAACCACTAGTATCACCAAATCCTACAGTAGAAGTAATTACTACCGGATTTTCTAATGATGGATAATCAACAACAACTGATTTAGCTCCTAAATGAGTATAAGTACTTTCATTGGTTCCCGTTGCTGGGTTTGTTTTACGCATCCAAGTACCAATAATTAATTTGTTACCTGCTTTATTTAAAACTGGCGCATCTAATCTAAAAATATGATGCCCTTGTGCTTCTTCAGCTGCGCTCAAAGCGATTTCATAAGATTTGGTTTGAGCAATTAATGAATTTACTAAATCTAAAGATAAAACTGTAGCAGTTCCTCTAGTGTGCTCATAGCTTCCATCAGCATTAGTAACAACAGTTGGAGACGTAACATTTACAGCAACTCCAGTTTTATCACCATCATATAATTTAACCCATCTTGGACTTGTTCCTGCATATTGTGAAATATTTACAACACCTCCTGTGGGGCTGAAATTTTGTCCCCCATTTACTTTGTATTTTGAAAATTCACCTCCATTTGTTCCTGTATAAGCGATATTGAAAATCGTAGAACCATCTTGTGAAGATTGCAAACGCGCTGTTCTGTTTGATGGAACTGCAAATCCGTTTTCAAAAACGTCATAAGTCTTAGAAGGATCTTTCGCATTTTCTTTACTTATAGCATATACAATTGTTCCACCATTTCCATCACCTGGCGTAGGATCTGTAGTTCCCATAACGGCTCCAGCTACAGTAATATATCTGCCTTCTGTAATAGGTGGTTCTGTAGTTCCGCCGCTAGTATTGTCATCATCACTGCAACTTGTTGTTAGAGCGAAAACTCCTATAAGTGCCGTAAAAGCCCATAAATTTAAAAATCTGTTTTTCATTATATTTATATATTTAAAAATTATTGATTATGTAATTAAGTTTTAAGTAAAATGCTCTTCCAGGTTTTTGTACGCCCATATTATCGTAACTCTGTTTGTTAAACATATTCTTCGCGTCAAAACTAGCTATGAAGTTTTTGTTTGGAAAAACATAACTTACGCCAGCGTCTTGTATAAATTGTTCTGGGACATTAAAAAAATCAGTTCCGGCTGTATTGCTATATAATTTTCGATTGTAATTAAAAGTGTCTACAAACATGAAATTATAAAATAAGTTCAATTGTGATTTTTTAGCTAATACATCATTAAAGGAATATTGAGCACTTACGTTAGCATTTAAAAAAGGCTCATTTGGCAAGTCATATTTTATACCTCCTGTAACGGTTGTAAGTTCAAATTTTGAGACTCCCATTGCAATATTCAGATTGTTATTATAAGTGTAATTTAATTCGAAATCAACGCCCTTTGATTTTACATTACCTTGATTTACGAAAGGAAGTGTTTGAATATTTGTATTAATTGCTGTTTGCACAGGTGTACCAATTCTGTCCGTTATGCTTCTGATAAAACCATTGGTAGCAATCACTACTTCATGTTTTTGGATTTTGAATTTTCCAAATCTAAAGCCAAGATTATAGTTCTTACTGGTTTCTGGTTTAATGTTTGGATTTTCTGATATGTTATCGCCAGAATCTCCAAAAACTTCATTTTCACTAGGTAATCTAACTGCTTTCTCGGCAGAAGTTAAAAGCGTTACCATCGGTAGAACAGCATAAGAAAACGCTCCACCATAGCCCATAACATTTTTATTGCTACTAACGATATCTTCAACCTTAGTTGGAACACCATTAATATTCTGCACTATCGGGTTCATTCGTTCAATCCTTTGTTGATAATACTTACTAAAAACACTAGCTTTTAATCTACTCTCATGAGCAGTCAATTCATAGGTCAAAGCGCCGATGTTTTTATTTAAATCTCTAGTTCCAAGAAATTTGCGTTCTAAAACCGATTTCATTTCATCATCATCTTCCCTGTTTACTACAGAAAGTGTATAGTTCAATAAAAATTTATGATTTTCATTAATCTCATAAGAAATTCCAGTTCTTATAGCACCAACTTCTCTTTTTATATTGGCTAAAGTTGGAGCTCCTTGTTGTGCTCCTGAAGGACGTGGAATTGGTCGTCCGTTTAAATCCAAACTCAGATTTCCATTCCAATCATAATTCCATTTAACGGTGTCGTTAATAGTTCGATTTCTTTCACCATACAAGCCGTGAAAATTAAACTCTAAACCTTTTACAAAGAGATCTTTCTTATTATAGGTTAAGCTCATCAATGCGGCATCTGATCGTAAAAATCTACCTTTATAAGGAGTTGACATAAACGTTCCGTGCTGTACTTCTTTATACGAATCTGAACTGGTGTAACCAATAAAGAAATTGTCTGCCCATTTTACATCGGTAAATCCAACTTCTACAACACTTCCGGTTGATTTAAATGCATCTTGTAAGCGCTTAGCCCTAATGTAATCGTATCTCCCATTTGGTAAGATATTATAAACTGTTTTTCCCCAAACTTCATAATCGTTATCAGAATAATTGTTGAAAAAAGAAGTTTTAAGAGTAAAACCCGATGCTGCAAAACGATACAAACCATTAAAATTTACCTGCGAAGTGTTAAACGAACCATAAGAAGCCGACGCATTAAAATTATTTCGAGCGGCTTTTTTCAACACAACATTAATCGCACCTCCTAAAGCATCGTCAGATAAATGACCAGGAACAACCCCTTTATAAACTTCAATACGTTCGATGATTGAAGGTGGAATACTATTTAAATCAAAAGATGAACCATAAGTTGAAATAGGAATACCATCGATAAAAATTCGGACAGAATTACCTGATATACCATTAATATTATAATTAACATCTGAACCTAAACCACCATTTTGACGAATTCTTACACCAACAGTTCTACTTAACAATTCATTAGTTTGCATATTTCTTGATGCAGCAGTTTTAGTCTCAATAACATTTACTGCAAAACCTTTTGTTTCAATTTTAGTTTTTTCAGTTTTAACATTAACCACAACTTCACTTAGCTCAACGCTTGTAGCTCTCTCTATAATAATATTTATATTTTTAGTAGTTGCATTTAATTTTATAGCTACAGTCTTTTTATTTGCTTCTATAGAACTAGTTTCAAGAAGATAATTTCCATAAGGAACATTTTCGATTACATAATTTCCGCTTTCATTTGAAACGGCGGATTTAGTGGTTCCTTGAAGAAAAACTAAAACACCAGGTACAGGTTCATTATCTGTGAAATTTATTCTACCGTTAATTTTAGTAGTCTGTGCAATAGCAGAGACGCTAAAGTAGAGGCATGTTAAAAAGACGAAATAGTGAGAGAGTGACATATTTTCTGTTCTAAAGTTTTCGCAAATCTATACTTATTTAGACTAAATACAAATAAAAATATTAAAAATATTAATAATCCAATTCGCAATCCACTGTAAGAATTTGAATATTAGAAGCATAGATTGTAAATTTCTTTTGATAGCGGGTCAAGAATTAAACTTGGCGAATAATTCTTGCAAAAAATTAAAAATTTCTCGAATTAACAAATAAAGATTACTTCTATAGACCTTTTGAAGTCCATGCGACCTGATTTGTTAACGGACCACTTTGATGTGGTTTTTTCTAATAACACAGAGGAGATATTACATCTATATTTTTCAAAGAATATTAAGTTTCAACGTTAAAAGCTGAAGTGGATATGCAAATAAAACCTGCAGTATAAGTTAAGCTACATTTTTGTAATTAATTTGATTGTTAAATTCTTCAATAGTTGCATAATTCAAAGCAGACTCGAGCGATAGCGAACAGGCGAAGCAATGTCTTCTTTTTCTGTTGTACCAAATTTCAATGTATTGCTTCGGCTGTTCGCTTCGCTCGGGTCAAAAATTTCCAGTTTCATTTGGTCTTTAGAAATCAGTTTGTTCCCATAAATGAATTCCGTTTTCAAAGATTTGAAGAAGCTTTCCGCTACAGCATTATCCCAACAATTTCCTTTACGACTCATACTGCGGGTTATTTTTTTATAGGAATCAAGAACATTTACAAACTTTTTACTGGCATATTGGACACCTCTGTCAGACTCGAGAGCTTTGCTCGAACAGGCGAAGCAATGAAAAATCAAACCTTCATCAATATCTCGGTTTTTAACCGCCATTTTCCAAGCTCCAAGCGTAGTTTCTTCTGTACTCATTCCGTTACTCAAACTCCAACCGATAATTTTTCTGTCGTATAAATCCATAATAGTGGTCAGGTACACAAACCCCTCTTTAGTTTGGATATATGTAATATCCGAAACCCAAACTTTTGAAGGCGTTTTTACAATAAACGCTCTGTTTAATACATTTTCGGCAACTAAATAATTATGATTTGAGTTGGTTGTAACTTTGAACTTCTTGCTTAATTTGCTTCGTAAGCCAAGTTCCTTCATATATTTTGCAACTGTGATTGCTTCGCCTGTTCGAGCAAAGCTCTCGGGTCGTGAAACTTTATAGCCTAAATACTGTAATTCCAATGTTATTCTAGGACTTCCATATCTTTGTTTGGCTGCAAAATAAATCAATGTTATCTGTTCTTTTATGGTAATTTTTAGTTGTTGTCTTACTGTGATTGCTTGTTTTTTCCATCGGTAATAACTTCCGCTACTCACTTGTAGAACTTTGCACATTTTTTCAATCGGGAATAGTTGTTCATTGCTTTTTATGAAACTATAAATCATCGACCGCTCTTGGAAAAAATGCCGATTGCTTTTTTTTATATATCACGTTCTAACTCGGCATCTTTGAGTCTTTTCTCCAGTTCGTAAATTTTTTCTTGCTCGGGAGTGAGTTTTAAATTTCCTTTTCCAGGAAAACTTCCTTCTCCAAACTCTTCGAACTCTTTACGCCATTTATACAACTGTGGGGCTGTTACTCCTAACTCTCTGACGAGATCTGATATGTTTGTTCTATCATAACTCAATTGGACTGCTTTCTCTTTAAAAGCCTTGTCATAAATTTTGCGTACTTGTTTAATAGGTTAAAATTAAGATTATTTCTTAACTTTCTGTGATGGCTAAGTTAGCATGTCCAGAGGAATGAAATTTCATTTGAATTTGATTGGGTTAAGAAATTTCTCTTTAAGGATAATGAGAGGCATTCTTATTACATAAATTAGCTTGATCGCTGCTGAAATTGTAAAGTTTAGTATTTCAGTAACATTCATAAAAAACACTTCTATGTATTTAGAAACAAAATTTGAGACTAATGAAAAACCAGAGAAATTTAATAGCAAATAATGGAGACACTCCTTTTAAAGAGAAGAAAAGTGATTTCAAAAGAGTAGCAAGAAATTATAATATAGAATCAAAACCTGCAGCGAAAGTATTAATCTTATCTACTTATCCCCCAAGGGAATGTGGAATTGCTACCTATACGTATGATTTAAAAAAAGCATTGGATTCTAAATTTGATAAATGCTTGGACATAAAAATATGTGCATTACAAACTACAACAGATTATTACAATTATAAAACTATTGATGTTGATGTAGTGCTTAGTACTGATAGCGAAGAATCGTATGCTAGCGTTGCTGACACAATTAATGCCGATAAGGATCTGGATTTGGTAATGATTCAACATGAGTTTGGACTATTCAAATACAATGAGGAGTCACTTATAAATTTTTTAAAAGTACTAACAAAACCAATACTTATTACTTTTCATACAGTACTGCCTTACCCAAATGAAGCTCTAGAGCGCAATGTTAAAGAATTAGTTGCAGTAGCAAGAGCAGTTAGCGTTATGACACATTCCTCTGCTGAATTGCTAAAAAATACGTATGGAGTAGATTCCTGTAAAATAAAAATCATTCCACATGGTACTCATTTAGTAAAACATCAAGACAAATCTATTCTTAAAGAAAAATACAATGTTTTAGAAAGAAAAGTTATATCCACATTTGGTTTCCTCGGACCAGGAAAGAGTATTGAAACGACTTTATATGCCTTACCAGAAATAATCAAAGTGCATCCAGATATACTATTTTTAATAGTAGGGAAAACGCACCCCACGATCTTTAACAATGAAGGAAACTTCTATATGCACTTTTTACAAAAAATAGTTGAAAATTTAGGTATAAAGGACCATGTTCAATTTGTAAATAAGTTTGTACCACTACCCGAATTGTTAGAGTATTTACAACTATCAGATTGTTATATTTTTACTTCCAAAGACCCTAATCAAGCAGTAAGCGGCACTTTTTCTTACGCCGTAAGTTGCGGATGTCCTATTCTCTCAACTCCAATTCCTCATGCTACTGAAGTTTTAAGAGGAGGTAAGGGTTTATTATTCGATTTCGGTAATTCGAAACAATTAGCAGAAAAACTGAATGATTTGCTAAATAATGATAATTTACTTCAGCACATGAAAATGAAAGGTTTACATACCTCGTCTTCTAATTCATGGGATAATGCGGCTATAGCTCACGCACATGTTTTTGTCGAGCAAATGAATAAGAAAGTTACGCTAAGATATAAAAAACCAGATATTGATCTTACTCATTTACTGGCTTTGACAACTAATGTAGGCATTATTCAGTTTTCAAATATTAACACACCTGATCTTGATTCAGGTTACACTTTAGATGATAATTCTAGGGCATTAATTGCTATCTGTGAAAATTATAATCTAACTAAAAACGCTGGGGATCTAATATTCGCAAAAATCTATATTAACTTTATTTTAAATTGTCATCGGGATAATTGTCTGTTTTTTAATTATGTAGATAAAGAAAAGAAATTCACAGGGCAAAATAATGAAGTAAATTTAGAAGACTCTAATGGAAGAGCTATTTGGGCTTTGGGATATGCCTATAATACGATGGTGGAAAGTGTTGATATTGACACAGTACTGTTTCAAAATATCAAATGGTGTATTAATCACTTTAGTCTGGAACTCCACCGTTTTAGCTCACCTCGTGCAATAGCTTTTGCAATTAAGGGTCTACATTTTTTTAATATAAAAGAAAACGACGCAGGCAATACAGCGATTATTAACAAATTAGCTACTAAGCTTTCAGAGTTTTATAATTTTTACACTGAGAAGGATTGGAATTGGTTCGAACCTTATCTTACTTACGGCAATAGTGTACTTCCAGAAGCACTCTTATTTGCCTGGAAATCGACAAGAGATCCTCAATTTAAGTTAATCGCAAAAGAATCTTTTGACTTTTTATTATCTAAAATATTTATTAAAGATTCCATCCGAGTAATTTCTAATAAAAATTGGCTGATTAAAGGTGTAGATGAAAAGTCAAGCAGTGCAGGGGGAGAACAACCCATTGATGTTGCTTACACCATCTTAGCTTTAAAGCAATTTCAAATTGTATTTCCCTTTGAAGGTTATGGTAAAAAAATGGAAATCGCATTTGAATGGTTTTTAGGTAATAATCACTTGAAACAGATCATTTATAATCCCCGTACAGGTGGTTGCCATGACGGATTAGAAGAGTTCAATGTAAATTTAAATCAGGGAGCAGAATCAACAATAAGCTATTTGCTGGCCAGATATTGCTTTGATTAATTGGAAGTTTATACAGCAGTTTAAAAAGAGAGAAGGTGGTTATAACTAATTGTTGTCAAAATCTTCTCTATTGGTGGTGAAATATTTTACTTTTTTTTATAGTATACCAATATGAACGACTAGGTCTTTTTAAGCTCGGCTAACAAATCATCCATGTTTACCGTGACATAAGAAGAAGCATAGTCAGACACAGCATAAGGCAAGATTAATTGATTATTATGTATTAGACTACCGCAGGAATAGACTACGTTAGGGACATAACCCTCTCGTTCTTCTTCTAAGGGAGAGAGTAAAGGCTCCTTAAGACGTCCAAGTTCTTGGGTAGGATCACTTAAATCTAATAGAGATACTCCGATACAATATCGTCTCATAGCGCCCACACCATGAGTAATTAGCAACCAGCCATGTTCTGTATAAATGGGAGAGCCACAATTACCTATTTGGGTAAACTCCCAGGGGAATTTTGGTTCTTGAATTTTTATAGGATCATTCCAGAGTGTTATTCTATCAGAGTAAAATATGTAATTATTAACGCCATCTATTCTTGCTAGCATAGCATATTTCCCATTGATTTTACGTGGAAATAGTGCAAAGTTTTTATTCTGAGCACCATTTCCGTGCATCGGCATAATTCGGAAATTAACAAAATCTTTTGTAGAAAGAAGTTTGGGTAGGATGGTAAATCCATCATAAGCCGTGTATGTGGCATAAATTGTTTCAGAACCATCATCTTCTGTAAAGCGTACAAACCTCGCATCTTCAATTCCACGACTTTCAGAAGATGAAATAGGCAAAATAGCTCTTCCAGATATTTTAGAATCTTTATGAAATTCAATATCATAATAAGAGTTTACAAGCCAAGTCATTTCTTTTAATGCTTTTCTTTGTGGCTCATTAACATCTAAGGTTAATATTTTTCTGACCGCTTCCTTGAGAGTATAATATTCAAACATATCTGGTAAATCGTTCATGATGGGAGTTGAAAATTCTTTAGGGATATTCATTTCTTCCATTTTCTCCATAAAACGCTTTTTATTATGTGACTTTTTCTTGATAATGGTAGGTAGGTCAATATGTTTTTGGGGTTCTACCATTCGCAAATTATTAGATGCATCCAAAATTCCTTTTCTAAATACGATAGAGGATAAATGTCCTTCACCAGTAGCTCTGAAAGATAAAATAACTCTTTTTTCACCCTCAGCTAAAAATGATTGATCGAAATCTTCGACTATAGAGGGATTGAACAAAGCGGCAGCCTCAAGCGAATATTCTAATGTAGAGTATGAACCTATTAATAGTCGTCTTTCAGGTGAAAGTTCCTCAAAATTAATTCCTATCGATTCGATAAGATTTTTATAATTGCTAGCATGTTTTAAGTATATTTCAGCTATATTTCGATGTCTTCCTCTGAATTCATTTAAAATTATTTCAAGTTCGTGTCTTACATCTTCTTCATTTAAAGTCATTATTCGTTTTACTAAATTAATAGTTCTGCTATCACCATTGTTAAAAAAGCGAGCAACCACTCTACTAGAGTCAGGTTTAAAATATAAGTTTTTACGAATTACGGGTACTGGCATGGGCTTTATTTTTACGAATTTAAGTTTGTGAAATCACAGTAAGAAAAGAATTTAACCAATCGAATTTCAACAAATAGGAAAGCACTGTCTATATGCTTCGTTTGAGATGGAATATTCTCATTAGAATCATATAAAAAGTACATTGTTCAAATATTATTTAATTGCTTTTTTATTAAGTCTATTTTCTGCTAATTTATCTAGGACATTATCAACGTTACACTCATCATCTAAAGTATTTTGCAATTTTGAAGCAATATCAACGTGACCCAGCTTCTTGGCAAAACTTACGGCAGTTCCATAGCCCGATAATTCATAATGCTCCACACGTTGTGCTTCCGGCTATAAGCCCAGCATATATAACTTCAATGTTTTCAGCTTTGTCAATGAAACTTCTGTATCTTTAATTAATCCTTTCATGGCTTTGCAAGTTTCTCCTTTTGGAGGTACCTATGCTTTCACAAATTTCTTCAAGTCTTAGCTTGTTCTCTTTTGTTTCTTCAAGATGGGCTTTAAAATCCTTTTTTAATTTTTCATCGATGCTTATTTAAAACCTTTTTCCTCATCGTGAATTCTTTCTAGTAAATCATTTAGAGTATTGCGTAAAGGAGCTGTAAATTTTTCCATAGTTTAGTATTTTTTAAAATGAACATTGGTATTTTATGCGATGCCCATTGTAATAGATCGTTTTTTAATAATAATCAAATATATTGATTTGATGGTTTTCAATTAAAAATAAGTCTACACTGGTATGTGCTTTACATTATCCATTCTTTCCCAATTTCTATGCTTAGCAAGAGCATTCACGAAGCTCTCTGCTTTTTGATTGATCAACACAGCTATATCATCTTTAAAATCGGAGACAAATGTTTTATTGATCAAATCTTCTCCATCGCCATCAGCAGCTATTGCTTTGCAATGCATAAAGGCTTCGTTTATAAATTTTATAAACTTTCCTTCAGTCTTCAATTTTTCGATGGATTTAATTCCGCCTGGAATGTACAAGGCATCAAATAAGACGCTTTCAGTGGTCATTATGGCGGCATCGACTTTGTGTTTTATATTTTCATCGCAAATAACTTGACCTCCGTGAGGAGCTATTAGTTTAATTACGGCACCTTCTTTTTCCAGTACGTCAACCATATTTTTAAAATTTTTCATCGAAAAACCATCCGAAACTAACACAGCGACTTTCCTAGATTCAATGCTTTCAAATTTAGTATTGGCTTGGCTAAGCGTTGGTGCTACTTCCAGATATATTTTCTTTTTTGGAGGCTGTTGTTTATCAATTTCTGCATCCGCTCCTATAGCATGATTTATCGGTTGTTCAATAGTTTTAGGAATTTCAAGACCTAGTCCTTTTGCAACTTGGGTTGCTAAGGTGTTATCTATTTGACTAATAAGCCAAAGCATGCGTTCCTTAATGTAGTCGTGGTTGCATTTGCCAAGTTCAAATGTATATGCATCAGCTATATGTTGCTTTTCCCAATGAGCTAAACTTCTATAAAATAAAGCGGGTTGCGAAAAGTGATCATTAAAACTTTCGCTTCTATTTCTAATTTTTTTAGCATCAATTCGCTCTTCATAAGAATGAAATCCTCCTTCGGCTATTTTAGCGAGGTGAGGGCAGCCACCTGTCAAGCTGTTTGGGAAATAAGCTGTTTGTCCTTTTACGATTTCAGTTTGCATCATTCCATCACGCTGATTGTTATGTGAAGGTACAATAGGTCGATTAATGGGGATTTGATGAAAATTAGGCCCACCTAATCTTGATAATTGAGTATCTCTATAGGAAAATAACCTGCCTTGTAGTAATGGATCATTTGTAAAGTCTATTCCGGGTACGATGTGTCCAGGTAAGAAGGCTACTTGCTCGGTTTCGGCAAAGAAGTTTTCTGGATTTTTATTCAAAGTCATTTTCCCAATAATTTGAACGGGAACCATTTCCTCGGGAATTAATTTAGTAGGATCCAGCAAGTCAAACTCAAATTTAAACTCATCTTCTTGAGGAACAATTTGAATTCCTAATTCCCACTCGGGATAATGACCTGCTTCAATAGCATCCCATAAATCACGTCTGTGAAAATCAGAATCAGCGCCGTTGATTTTAACAGCTTCATCCCAAGTAACAGAATGAACACCTAATTTAGGTTTCCAGTGAAATTTAACAAAGTGAGAATCACCTTTATTATTTATTAATCTGAAAGTATGAATTCCAAAACCTTCCATCATCCTGAAACTTCTAGGAATGGCTCGATCACTCATCACCCATATATGATTATGAAGTGTTTCAGTAGTGTGAGACACAAAATCGTAGAAAGTATCATGTGCAGAGGCAGCTTGCGGGATTTCTCTATTAGGCTCTGGTTTAACTGAATGTATAAGATCAGGAAATTTCATGGCATCTTGAATAAAGAAAATTGGCATATTATTCCCTACTAAATCCCAGGTGCCTTCTTCAGTATAAAATTTCACTGCAAATCCACGTACATCACGAGCTAAATCTGGAGAACCTTTAGAACCTGCTACTGTCGAAAACCTTACAAATACAGGTGTAATTCTATTAATATCAGTAAATATACCAGCTTTGCTATACTGTTCAATGCTATTGTATAGCTCAAAATATCCATGTGCAGCGCTGCCTCGAGCATGCACAATACGCTCCGGAATTCTTTCATGGTCAAAGCTTGTGATTTTTTCGCGAAGTAGAAAATCTTCCAATAATGTAGAACCTCTTTCTCCCGATTTAAGAGAGTTGTTAGTATCATTAACTTTTAAACCTTGATTGGTTGTAAAGGTTTTATTTTCTAAATTCTTATAATTTTTTTCTAAATCAGTAATTTTCTTGGATTCATTTGATGGGTTTGGTTCCATAATATTAAATTTTTCTAGTTATATTGATATCAGGATGATCACAAATTTTGTTTCCAATATTCTTAGTACTAAATTCCAAAAAAAGCCCGACCTCAATTAACTCTAAAGAATATAATATGTGCTCAAAAGCATTAGTTATGGTAACAAACGGAAAGACATTTATATATTTATGCTTTGCATATAATTTTTGTAATTTTTTTGATCTTCTTACTAGGTTTTATTTTAGTTATAAGCCATTGAATCTATTCAGTGAATGGATTTTTTTAGAAATTACGAATGTGAAGCGGAATATTTTATTGAACCAGATTAGGTCTTACAAAATAAAATCAGTTATGGCTAACTGGTTTATTTTAAGTTTTAGGCTGTGATGGCTAACTTCTGTTGATTATTTTGATAATGCTTTGGACTACAATTGTATTTTTCTTTAAAAATCTTAGAAAAATAACTTCTGCTTGTCAGTCCCACTGTGTAAACAATTTCTGAAATATTGAGTTCAGAAGTTCTTATTAGGTTTTCTGCAAATTCAACTCTTACATTTCTTATGAAATCTGTTACCGTTCTATTATGCATAACTTTAAAACCTTCTTGAAGTTTTATAGGTGATAGACCAAATTTTTTGTACAGATAATTTAAACTATATTGAATTTCAGGATTTGTCTTAATATATTCCGATATATTTTTGACCATAATCATCTCAGATTTTGAAAGAATATTTATTGCATTATCTATATTAATTAAATCATTTTTGTGTTGTTCAATTTCTAAAGCTAAAATATGATAAACGGTGCTGCTAATTAGTAGGTTTCTAATCAGCCCTTTTTGGCAAATAGAATTGAGGTCATCAATTTTTTCAACAATTTTTAGGTTTAAAGAACCAATATAAGAAAGCTGGTCATTTTCTTTATTTTTTAAAAAAGTATTTATTAACTGTTCTCTTAGTTCTCCATCATGGACGGCTAACGTATTTACTGTTACCATTGAAACTTTCAATGCTTGGTTTTTACTAAAATTAAAAAAAGTACTTTTTTTAGAAGAATTCGAAAATATCCCGGTTTGAAATTGATTTAGTCTATTCTTCACTCCATCCTCTCCAAAATTTTGAGTAAGATGCCCTTTCGAGCAATATCCAAAATCAATAGAGTTTGAATTATCATGTCTATAAGTTAGTGAAACATCTACTTTGAAATCAATTTCATATTCTAAATAACAAATGGCAGGTTCAACGGTAATTCCCGAAATAAACCCCTTTCCAATTTCGTTATTCAGTTCCAATTTGAATTCCTTTGATTTTATTTCTAGATTTCCACCTAATTGTGTTTTCAATTGTTCGAAAACCTTGGCTAAATTGTTCGATGTTAATGTGATAATTTTCATAGCAACTTTTTTTAATTATTAGGTACAATGTTCGGAAACTATACAATTGAAAAGGGTTACTATTTGATCTCGCTTCTTTTCAAACCTACAGGTAAAATTCTTAAAGTTTTTAAAACGATTTGTTACAAGGTTATAAAGACTTTAGTGAATTATTTAACCGTTAAAGTGCATATAAAAAACACTTTTTCCTTTGTTTTTATATTTAATGCTATTATTGTTATTTCCCTTTAGTATTTTACAAATTGGTTGTTACAAAGTTGCAACAAGTGATAACAGTTTGTTATATAATTATTTCATTGTTTTATATAATTCTACTATAAATTATTTATCAAAAACAGTCATAGTTAAGAAAGTACTGATTGAATACTTTTTGATTAAGTTAAAACAAGTTCTATTTGAGTTATGGACATGCTAACTTAGCCATCACAGAAAGTTAAGAAATAATCTTAATTTTAGCCTATGAAAGAAGTCTGCAAAATTTATGACAAAGCTTTTAAAGATAAAGCCGTTCAATTGAGTTATGATAGAACAAATGTATCAGAACTCGCCAGAGAGTTGGGAGTCACAGCACCACAGTTGTATAAATGGCGTAAAGAGTTCGAGGAATTTGGAGAAGGAAGTTTTCCTGGGAAAGGAAATTTAAAACTAACTCCCGAGCAAGAAAAAATCTACGAACTGGAGAAAAGACTCAAAGATGCCGAGTTAGAACGTGATATATTAAAAAAAGCAATCGGCATTTTTTCCAAGAGCGGTCGATGAAATACTGTTTCATTAAAAAGAATGAATAAATATTTCCGATTGAAAAAATGTGTCGTGTTTTAGAAATCAGTACAGGAAGTTTTTATAGCTGGAAAAAGGCAAATGTTTCAATTACTCAAAAAAGGATAATTGCTTTAAAAGAACAGATAAAGAAGATTTATTTTGAGTCCAAACAACGCTATGGAAGTCCTAGAATAGCAATAGAACTCCAGTGTTGAGGATATCAAATATCCAGAATAACGGTAGCTAAGTATATGAAACTTCTTGGCTTAAAAAGCAAACTCAGCAGGAAGTTTAAAGTAACAACAAACTCTAATCACAATTATCTAACGGTTGAAAATATACTAAACAGAGAGTTTGTTGTCAATAAACTGGTGATTATACAGTGTACCAAAGAGTGTATTAAGAACATATGGGGATTTTGATGTTTTTTACTATATTAGCTCAACTTCCTGATTTTGGATCAATACATATTGTTGTGGGGAAATATTAAAATCTAGATATTTGTATTCCTAAA